>NZ_BAAALS010000022.1:0-2500 GCF_039528415.1 Luedemannella helvata | reverse complement strand
GCATCTTTGTGGTCAAGTTGCTGAGGGCAAACGGTGGATGTCTAGGCACCAGGAGCCGATGAAGGACGTGGGAGGCCGCGATAGGCCTGGGGGAGCTGTCAACCGAGCGTTGATCCCAGGGTGTCCGAATGGGGAAACCCAGCCCGAGTCATGTCGGGTTACCCACACCTGAACACATAGGGTGTGTGGAGGGAACGCCGGGAAGTGAAACATCTCAGTACCGGCAGGAAGAGAAAACAATAGTGATTCCGTGAGTAGTGGCGAGCGAAAGCGGATTGAGCCTAAACCGTGTGCGTGTGATACCTGTCAGGGGTTGCGTGTGCGGGGTTGTGGGACCGTGCGGATCTGGCTGACACTGGATCGAACAGTGAGAAAGTCTGTGACTAGCCGAAGCTTCTGGAAAGTGGCGCTGTAAACGGTGATAGTCCGGTAGGTGAAAGTTGCAGACCTGTTGTGCGTGTTCCCGAGTAGCGGCGGACTCCTGAAATCTGCCGTGAATCTGCCAGGACCACCTGGTAAGGCTGAATACTCCCTGGTGACCGATAGCGGACTAGTACCGTGAGGGAAAGATGAAAAGTACCCCGGGAGGGGAGTGAAATAGTACCTGAAACCGTTTGCCTACAATCCGTCGGAGCTGAGTTCGTAAGAACGAGGTGACGGCGTGCCTTTTGAAGAATGAGCCTGCGAGTTAGTGGCATGTGGCGAGGTTAACCCGTGTGGGGGAGCCGTAGCGAAAGCGAGTCTGAACAGGGCGTTCAGTCGCATGCTCTAGACCCGAAGCGGAGTGATCTAGCCATGGGCAGGCTGAAGCGCGGGTAAGACCGCGTGGAGGGCCGAACCCACCACCGTTGAAAAGGTGGGGGATGACCTGTGGTTAGGGGTGAAAGGCCAATCAAACTCCGTGATAGCTGGTTCTCCCCGAAATGCATTTAGGTGCAGCGTCGCGTGTTTCTTGCCGGAGGTAGAGCACTGGATGGTCTAGGGGGCCCACAAGCTTACCGAAATCAGCTAAACTCCGAATGCCGGTAAGTGAGAGCGCGGCAGTGAGACTGCGGGGGATAAGCTTCGTAGTCGAGAGGGAAACAGCCCAGATCACCAGCTAAGGCCCCTAAGCGTGTGCTAAGTGGAAAAGGATGTGGGGTCGCATAGACAACCAGGAGGTTGGCTTAGAAGCAGCCACCCTTGAAAGAGTGCGTAATAGCTCACTGGTCAAGTGGTTCCGCGCCGACAATGTAGCGGGGCTCAAGCACACCGCCGAAGCTGTGGCATTCACACATGTACCCCGCGACGCCCTTCGGGGTGTTGTGCAGGTGTGTGGATGGGTAGGGGAGCGTCGTGTGGCGGGTGAAGCAGCGGGGTGACCCAGCTGTGGACGCTACACGAGTGAGAATGCAGGCATGAGTAGCGAAAGCAGGGTGAGAAACCCTGCCGCCGGATGACCAAGGGTTCCAGGGCCAGGCTAATCCGCCCTGGGTGAGTCGGGACCTAAGGCGAGGCCGAGAGGCGTAGTCGATGGACAACGGGTTGATATTCCCGTACCCGCGAAGAAGCGACCATGACGAACCTACTTGTACTAACCACCTGCCTGGTGGAGGTCTTCGGATCGAGATCGGGTGGCTGGGAACTTGGGTGGTAGTAGTCAAGCGATGGGGTGACGCAGGAGGGTAGCTGATCCCGGCCGGTGGTTGTGCCGGGGCAAGCGTGTAGGACGGTGTGTAGGCAAATCCGCACACTATAGGTCTGAGACGTTACGCGGAGACGTTTGAGTCGAAGTCAGTGATCCCATGCTGCCGAGAAAAGCCTCTAGCGAGTTTCGAGCGGCCCGTACCCTAAACCGACACAGGTGGTCAGGTAGAGAATACCAAGGCGATCGGGCGAACTGTGGTTAAGGAACTCGGCAAATTGCCCCCGTAACTTAGGGAGAAGGGGGGCCACAGACCGTGAGACCACACGCTGGAGCAGCGGTAGGTGGCCGCAGAGACCAGGGGGAAGCGACTGTTTACTAAAAACACAGGTCCGTGCGAAGTCGTAAGACGATGTATACGGACTGACGCCTGCCCGGTGCTGGAACGTTAAGGGGACCGGTTAGTCCGAAAGGGCGAAGCTGAGAACTTAAGCGCCAGTAAACGGCGGTGGTAACTATAACCATCCTAAGGTAGCGAAATTCCTTGTCGGGTAAGTTCCGACCTGCACGAATGGCGTAACGACTTCCCCACTGTCTCAACCACAGGCCCGGCGAAATTGCACTACGAGTAAAGATGCTCGTTACGCGCGGCAGGACGGAAAGACCCCGGGACCTTTACTATAGCTTGACATTGGTATTTGAGTTCAATTGTGTAGGATAGGTGGGAGACTGTGAAACGCGGACGCCAGTTCGCGGTGAGTCAACGTTGAAATACCACTCTGTTGGATTCGGGTATCTAACCTCGGACCCTGATCGGGTTCAGGGACAGTGTCTGGTGGGTAGTTTAACTGGGGCGGTTGCCTCCTAAAAGGTAAC
>NZ_BAAALS010000021.1:0-113075 GCF_039528415.1 Luedemannella helvata | reverse complement strand
TAGCGACGAGCGTGGCCAGCGGCACCGGATGCGGGGTCCAACAGCGGTAGAAGGCTAGCTCTCCGGCACGGTTGCGGCGGATCAGCAGGCTGTGATGACCTTCGGTGTCGTCGTGGAGGGCGACCCACGCCCAGTCGTAGAAGCGTTGGCCTTTGGACCCGTGGCCGGCTGACCTGCGTTGCCAGGACCGCCGTAGCAGCCATGCCTCGGTGACGTCGACGCGTTCCCGGGTCGCGGTCGTGACCTGGGTGTAGTGGTTACGGGCCACCGCCAGGACGTAGCCGATCCCGCGTGCCTGCAGCACGGCGCGTAACTGCGGGTCGCGGCCATAGCACTCGTCGCCGGTGACGAACCCGACGTTGACCCCGGCATCAAGCGCGGCGGTGATCATCTCAGTGGCCAGGGCTGGCTTGGTGGCGAACCCGACATCGTCAGGTATTCCGGCGATGGTGCACCGGTCCGGATCGTCGCGCCAGAGTCTCGGCAGGTAGATCCGCCGGTCGATCAACGCTCGCCCGTGCGGGGAGGCATACGACAGGAACACCGCGACCTGGCAGTTCTCGATCCGTCCGGCGGTGCCAGAGTACTGGCGTTGCACTCCGACCGATCCGGTGCCCTTCTTGAGGAACCCGGTCTCGTCCACGATCAGGATCGCGTCCGGGTGGTGCAGGTGTTCCACCACGAAGGTGCGTAGGTCGTCGCGGACGGCCTCGGCGTCCCAGACGACGTCGCGTAGCAGCCGCTGCATCCGCGCCGGCCCGCGGTGGCCGGCCTGTTCGGCCAGCCACCAGCAGTTCTTGCGTTCCACCGGCGACAGCAGACCCAGGAGCATGTCGCGCACCGTCAGCCGCGGCTCGATCCGGGTGAACCGCACCGCGATCCGATCGACGGCCTGTTCGAACACCCGCCGCCAGCCGGCCACGGCTACGCTGTGGGCAGCAGCCACCGCCCGTGATATTGACTTGTCCACAACATTCAATGATCGGGCGGTGGCTGTCTTCCTGCATCCTGGCAGCTCACACGGCGAACCGTGCCTGCCGTACTAGAACGCCACTCAGAGAATGGCTTCATCTCTGCGAGTTGTGGCCAGATCAACTGCACGGACTCAGAGAATTCGGCCGCCACCGACTCCAGCATCGACAAAAGCTCGGAATAGCCCAACTCTTCTTCAGCAGGGTCGGGCACCCATCGCGTGCGTGAAATGCACGAAACAAAGACGCGCTCCTCACCCACGCCAAAGCGCAAGGTCCTCTCGACTCCTTGCCCGTAAAAGTCTATCTCAGCCAACTCGCGCGACCTAATCTGACTCAGCACGTCCGGAAGCTGCTCAACCAAAGTCGATAGATCATACCGGACGTCTACCGGCCAATTTGATTGGCCGAATCCACCAATTCTGAATGTACAGTCCGTCTCGGAAAGCACCTGACACAGCTCCATTACCACTGAATCAAAGTCGAGGTCAGAGGGCATCGCAACCGTCGGAATTACGGTCACCGGACGAGTGAGCGTGACGTTAAAGGGCGCCACACTACTCACCTACGACTATCGGAAACGCCGTCTTGTAGGGACCATTTCTGCCGGGCACGAGTTGCACATGCGTCGCCGGAACCACACTTCCGTCTGGCTTGATCACCGTGCCCATCCCTTCCGGCAGCGGAACCTGACGAGGTCCCGCATTCGGATCATACTGGCTTTTCAGCCAATCAGCGGCATCTGCATTATTCGCCCACTGTCCCTGATCATTGCCAGTGCTTCTCGCCCGGTCGGTCAAGCTTCGAGTATTTTGCGGCCCAGCGCCATGCTCACTGAATGTATGACCGAACGTCGGCCGGCTATTTGGATTCCAATTAGTCGGGCCAGCCGCTGCGCAACTACACGGGTTTCCCTTGGCGTCAACGCCACCGCCACAGTTGTGGACCAAGACCGGCGTTTGGCCTGCGAGTACATAGTACGTGTGGGGTTCTCACGGACCGCGTGGCGAGTTCATGCCCGGGATTCTGCCATCTACCAGGTATTTCGTGCCGGCCACCGTCGACTCGGCATGGATGGTTGGCGATGGTGACATCAGCGGTGACATCAACGCCGGCGCACGTCAGGGCACGTGAATGACCAAACCCGGGTTGGTGTCCCTGCTGGGCGGCGACGTGGCGGCGATGTGAAGCGCCCCGTCCAGGGCCGTGGGAGCCGAGGACGGGGCGCGGTGGGTGGTGGGCTGTGCCGACTTAACGGAGGGCTGCGGTGAGGGGCGGTTCGTCTTCGTCGTCGTGGTCGTCTGGGTCGCCGTGATCGGTGAGGGCGGCGTTCATGGCTTCGATGGCACCTCGCTGTAGTCGGACCCGGACGTGGGAGTAGATGTCGGCGGTCGTGGAGATCTGTGCGTGGCCGAGCAGTTCCTTGATCGTCACCAGTTCGACGCCCTGCTCCAGGAGAAGACTCGCGCAGGTGTGCCGGAGATCGTGGAACCGAATGTATCGGATGTCGGCCATGTCGCAGATGGCGCGGTGGTTGGTGAAGACCACTCGTGGGTCGAGCGGCCCGCCGTGCGGGTTGGTAAAGACCAGGCCGGTGTCTTGCCAGTGCTCGCCTGCCTCGCGTTGGTCGACGCCCTGGCGCCACTGCTGGCGTTTGAGCGAGGTCAGGCAGCTGGTGGGGACGAGGATGCGTCGGGCGGACCGGTAGGTTTTGACCGGCTGGAACGTTGGGCCGCCCTTCGTGCGGGCGAGGGTGCGTTGGATGTAGAGGTGTCCGCGCCGTAGGTCGATGTCTGTCCATTTCAGACCGAGGATTTCCCCTTGGCGCATGCCGGTGCGCAAGGCGAGTTCGAACAACGCCCCGTACCGGTTGGACGCCGCGGTCATCAGGTACTTGCTGGCTTCCTTCGCGGTAAACGGTTGGAAGTCGCTTTTCGGGCTGGAGAGCCTGACGGCGGAGGCGACGTTGCGGCCGAGGATGTCTTCGCGGACCCCGTCGGCGAGGGCGGCGGACAGGACGCCGCGGATGTAGCGGACGGTGGCCGGGCGGACGGTCTTGTTGCAGCAGTTGCCGATCGCGCAGCAGCGTGGCCGGGACTGTTTGTGCCGGTTGGTGGGGTCGCGTTTGGCGTCGATGCCCTGCGCGCAGCACTGGCAGGCGTTGCTTACCTCGTCGAGGTAGGTGCGGACGTCTCGGACGGTCAGCGTGCCCAGCCGCCGTGCACCGAGGCCGGGGATGAGGAAGCGGCGCACCAGGCCCTCGTAGGTGGCGAAGGTGGTCGTCCGGATCCTCGGTTTGGCGATCGTGTGCAGCCAGTGGTTGAGGTAGTCGCCGACGGTCAGATTCGGGTCAGCGGCGACGACAACGCCCCGGTTCGACGCCGAGAGCTTGTCGGCCAGTTTGTCGTTGGCTTCTTTGCGGGTGTCGCCGTAGACGTAGACACGCTTGCGGGACCCGTCACTGGTGTAAACGTAGCCCGCACCCTGCCAGCGGCCGTCGAGGCGCTGGAACACGGTTCCTTCGCCGTTGGCTTTCCTACTACCGGCCATGAGGGGCAGCCTCCTTCACCAGGGAGTCGACGTAGTGCTTAAGGGACTGGACTGGGATGCGCCGGCAACGTCCGATCTGGACAGAGGCCAGCCGCTGGGAGCGGATCAGGTCATAGACCAGGTGCTTGCCGAGCTGGAGGCGGGCCATCACGTCTTCGACGGTCAGCAGGTCCGGGCTCACGGCCGACCACCGCCGAGACTCGGGTCCGGTGTGCGGAGGGCGTCACCGACGTAGCGCCAGTCCCCAACCGCGATCAGCTGGCGCGCGTTCGGGTCGATGCCCAGCGACTGGGCGTGCCGAGCGATGTTGTACTCGCCGCGTTCGCTGCGCAGGGCGGCGAACGTGGTGGAGTACGACCGGGACTTTGTGGTGACGTGGCCCCGGTAGCCGGCTTGGTGCGCCCAGCGGCGCAGCCGCAACGACGCGAAGGCGCGAATGCCGCCCAGCTGCCAGCAGGCTTGGACCAATGCCTGCCCGTGCGCGGGCAGGTCGGACAGGTTCACGCCGGGACGCCGACCGGACCCGCCGCAGACCCGGCAGAGCATCTCCTCACGATCCCGGCCGTCGCGCACGCCGAGACCGTTGCAGGACCGGCAGAACAGCGCTGCGATCGTCACCCCGGTGAACTCGGCCGCCTTCGTCGCGTACTTCGCGACGTAGCGGGCGATCGCGACATCCGATCCGTCCGGGTCGTCAGACGGCAGGTGCTGGATGTCGAGGTGGCGACCCCAGCGCATGTCACGTGCTGCGACTGTCGCCGTTGCGGGGCTGGCCAGGTGGACCGTGCCGGCCGCGTGGCGGATCGCGGTCTCCAGCACCTCGACAGTGGCCCAGTCTGGCGGGGCCGATCCGGGACCGTCCGGGCCGTCGAGGCGGACGATGGCGTGGTAGTGCACGCAGCCGCGGGTCTGGAATTCGGCGACCTTGGCGAACACCACCCGCACCTGCGCGTGAGCTTTCTTGCGGGACAGCCCGGCCGTCCTGGCCAACGCCCGGCGGACCTCGATGGTCAACCTGCGCCACAACAGCCCGGCGTGGGCGTTGAACAACACCTGCCCGGTGTAGTCATAGTGTTTCGGGTCGAGTGGGGTGCCGATCGCCGGATCACCGGTCAGATGCCAACGGCCACAAGCATTTGCGCCCTTGCGACGCTCGTGGTGGCAGCGGCGGGGTGTCCCGTCATGGGCGGGACCGAGGTGCACGGTGCCGAACGAGGGTGCGGTCAGCGTGACGAACAGCCGCGGCCGCTCACCCACAACCGCAGGCGTGTCCTTGCCGCCACGCAGCCCAGCGGCGACAAGATGGTAGGCGTCCAGGCGATAGAGCGCCGAACAGGCCCGGCAGACCGATGCCCGACGGTTACGGCACCGCACCGTGATCGCCGCACCGTCACCGGTGTGCCGGTGCAGGATCCGACCGGTGTCGGCTTCGACGAGCAGACCGGAGCCGACCATCCGAATCGGGTGCTCGCACGCGTCGGACCGCAAGGTGTCACCGGCGAGGATGACGCGGGCCAAGGCGTCGGCTTCGACAGGGTCAGGGGTGTGGGGCATCATCACAGCGAGTCCTCTTCAGCGTGCTGGAAGGGCTTGACGAAGGGGAAGGCGGCGGGGTGATCTTGGCGGATTGGACCGCCGCCTTCCCTGGCGACGAGGTGACTTCGTGAGATGGCCATCCGCTGCCCGAGCAGCAGCTGTGCGGGATCGCGGACCAGGTGCGCGTTGCGGGTGGCGATCACGTCGGCCAGGTCGTCGGGGACGTGCGTGGTGCGGACGAGGGTGAACCCGGGCCGGTGGGGTGCGACCATCGACGCGACGCCGATGTAGGCCGGGTCGGTCAACCTGCGGGGATGTTCGCCCGGTGAGGCCGTGATGTCCGAGCCGAGAATCGCGGTCGCCGCCTCGCTGGTGCGCTGCGCGAAGGAGATCGCGACCTGGCAGTTATCGCGGATCTTCGTCGGGATCGCGTCGGCTGTGGCCTTCTGCGTGGCCAGGATGACCTGGATGCCCACGTTGCGGCCCTTACGGATCAACTCCTCCACCAGCCTGGTGGTCTCCCGCGCGAGAGCATCCAGCCGCTTGGAAGGGCCGTCGGTGCCCTTGGACTGGTTGAAGAACGTGTGGGCCTCGTCGATGACCACCAGTACCAGCGGCCACGTCGGCGATGGGCCGACGTCCCACATGTTCTTGCAGCCCAGCACCTCGCGGATCGCGTGCTGGCGGTCCACCATTAGCTGATGCACGGTGGCCAGGTGGTCGCGGACCTGCTCTGGTTCGTCCTTGGCCGACAGCCATGCCCGCGCGAACAGGTCGTCGTAGTCCGGGCCGCCCTTCCCGTCGATCAGCACCCACTGGACCTGCGGCAGCGGGGCCAACTGGACCAGGCGGGCGTTGAGGAATGACGTCTTCCCGTACCCGGCAAGGCCCGCGACCACCGCCCCGGAAACACCAGAGGATCGGACGGTCACCGCGTTGCCGTCGGCGTCCACTCCGGCATGCCAGACGCCCGGATCGGCCGGCAACTGCCAAGGCGATAACGGTCCCGTAGGTGTCCGACCGGGCGCAGGTTGGCGCCGTATCGGCGCGGACGCCTTCAGCGCCGGCACGGCTAGAGCCGTTGCAGGCACAGCAGAACGCCCACCCGCGTCGGTCTTTTGTGATGATTCGGTGAGTGGATCGCGCAGGATCGCCCGCAGCCTGATCACGCCGGGTCGTAGCTGTTCGACCCGCACCTGTGGCACCTTCCAGACGTCGGCCAGATGTCCCGCCGCGTCCTGAAACTCGTTGAGGCCAAGGCGCCCCACGGTGCAGGCGTCCACCAGGACGCCCCACCACTGCGCGGTGACCCGGACCGTGGGGATCATCTCCCGTTCGATCACCGTCGTGGCCGGGGTGGACGACCACCATTTCGGCCGGCCCCGTTCGATCTGCGTCAACCCGACCCGACGCGCGTCGCGCTTCCACCGGGCCTTGATCCCCCATGCCTTGCGCAGCATCGGCCGGACCGCCTTGTCCGCTCGTGCGTACCGCACCAACCCGATCAGGAACCGGGCCACGAAGTACGCGGCGGCCGGGGCGGCCACAACCAGCGGTAGGTAGATCAGCTTGCCTGGGTCCGTCACGCCTTCACCGCCGTCAAAGCGTTGGCGCGGAACAGATTCCAGGCCCGGCCGTTCTTCTCCCCCGCGATCAGCGTCAGGCCCGTGGCCTTGACCATTTGACCCATCACGAGGTCCTTTGGAACGCCCGGCTGCGGCACGGACACCCGCAACACCTGCGGGGTTGCGCCGTCCACGCTCAACGCGACCGCGACCTCCACCAACGGCGCGCCGGTGTCCCGGTCGGTCGCGGCGATCCCGTTCGCCTTGTCCTTGAACTGTGGTACCGGAGCGTTGAGGACCAGCAGGCTCCGGCTGTTGTCGAGAGGTAGCACCATCATGGTGGTTGAACTCCTTGATCACGCAAGCCCTCCTGTTAGGGCTTGTCATCCGTGCTGGCACACTAGCACGTGCTATCTGTGCAACTGCAAGATCCGAGCCAAAGAAGTTTCTAGGCAGGGCTACACGTGCTAGTCGGGTAGCGTTAGGATTCGGGCATGACGTACGACCCAGCCGACAAACGGGCGCTGTTCCAGCGCGTGGTGGACGACCTCACCGACCAGATCCGCGACGGCAGACTCCGCCCCGGCGAGCGCCTACCGTCGGCCAAGGAGATCTCCGACCGGTGGGACGTGTCCGCCATGACCTCCCAACGCGCCCTCCGCGAACTGCAGGCCCTCGGCCTGTCCTACGGCATGGCCGGCAAAGGCACCTTCGTCCACCCCGACGCCCCCCAGACCATCAAGATCCTCGACGGCCAGCCCGCGGCCTCCCCTGCCGGCCCGACCGTCAGCGCCGGCCTCGCCCAGTACCTGCTCACCCGCGACGCGTTCGCCGCCAAGACCGTCGAATGGATGGAGAACCTTCGCGACAAGACCAGAGCCGCCGAGCTCCAAGCCGAGATGAACCTGCTCGCCGCCGTCCTCGAAGGCCAGCGCCAGGGCCTCGACCAGGACGAAATCGACCGCTACCAAGCCGAACTCGCCGCAGCGGCAGGACCAGCCGCCAGCACGGCCACGCAGCCGCCTGCCGACGGCGACACGCCGAAGCTCACCCGTCGGCGCAGCCACAGGAAATAGACAGCCATCACGCAACGTCAGCCGAGCTGGCTACAAAACGCTTCACTGGTATCAAGAGCGCCCGGCTACGCCGGACGCACGCGCGCGCTACACCTTCGGCCCGCGCGCACGCACCCACGCAACAGAACATGAGCGCAGGCGAGGAGCTGGCGAACCCGGTCATATCAGGCCGTCACGATCCCTTCACCGGCCGGGCAGGCGGGCAGTACTGGGGATCGACGCCACGACGCTACGCGCCGAGGCACCGACATATCGCCTAGCCCGAAGCAGCACCTGCCCAAGCCCTGCCGAGCCCACCGTCAGCTCGTACGACAGCGCCCGGCAACACATCGGTGCATTTACGGTTATAGCAAGTAGCTGACATCAGTTTTGACATCAACCGGGGCGCACAACCACGACCTTCGACGCACAACGTCGCGGTTCGAATACAGATTGTAGTGGCACAATTTGCGCACGAATGGACGCCAGATGAGGGGTCCGGGAAGGTCTTGTGCTCCAATCACACCACTACAACGCATCAATTCGCGGATGCCACAGCGCCGCTCACCCGCTTAATGGCGCACCCACGCAACCCCAGGTACTCTACGCGCCACCGGAAGCAATCTCCGCATAAACGGCATCATACAGATCTGGATCAACTGACCACATCTGCTGCTCATTGACAAAGAAGGCACCGCGCTCAATGCAAGCAATAAAGAAGTCAACCATTTGCCTAATGTTGTCGAACTCAATCTCAGTTGGCTCACCGATCAATACGCCGGCCACGCTGGCGTTTGCCTTATGCGACCAGACCGCGGCGAATAAGTCGCCACTTGGTCCAGCCAGCAACGGAATCCATGTGGGGGCAAGTACGCCATCGCCAACGTACTTTGCCCGCAAAGCCACGGCATCAACAATCGAAACAGGAGCATATCCGGGAATCAATGCTACATCATCATTTCGCTGACCCGGCCTGTCTAGAACGCCATTACACCACGTGAACCATTCCACCACCGCGTCCGGAGTTTCATCACCCAACGCCGCGTAAACGTCGGCTTCCGGCACTCCGGGCGCCAGTACGGCCACTACCGGACGGCCAAGGGAAGCCAAGGCGTTCTGAAAGACTTCAAGATAGATGGAAGGCATGAACAAACCTCAAGGTGTAGTGCGGACCAAGTACGGATCGCCGTTATTCACTCCATTGTCCCGAAGGAATGGCCACAGCGAATCGCGGCCATGCGAGACATTCTGGTCTTTGTTGATAAGGCGAAGTGTAGCACCGGTCCCTCCTTGAGCGGACGACGCGAAGGGAAACTCCTCCCAGGAGAGGTCTTCCCCGTTGGCGTCCGTTCCGAGGTCGCCGGGACGCGGCTCACCTGCTTGGGCCGCATTTCGATTCGCTCTAATATTGCCCCTGCCGGTCTGCCGATTTAGCAGAGGACTCGCGCCACTTGCCACCGCATTGTCGACGTTCTGGGCAACGTCGGCATATGGCCCGCTATGTGAAATCTGATGCACTGGAACCGACTCTGTTACGCCGGCCGAATCAACAACAAAGTTTCGAGGCGCTCCACAGCCGCACGGTTTTCCTGCAGCGTTCCGTCCAGTTCCGCAGTTGTGTACGAGGACTGGCGTGTCGCCAGCCACCACGTAGTACGTGTGGATGTCGGCGATGGTGAGGTCGTGCATCCAGTCCAGGCCGGTCCACACCTTGACCGCCGCAACCACCTCAGCGGTACGCCCGTCAGCACCAAGCAACTCGGTGCCCGGCTTGAGGTCCTTCGCCTCAGTCCACTCCCGGGCCGTGGCGTTCCAGAACGGATGGTTCGCCGTCGTCTTCACAACGCTCGACTTGCCCGTCCGCTTGTCGATCACCGTGACATCGGCCAGGTCCCGGTCATGGTTGCGGTGCAACAACGTCACCGGCTTCGATGCCGACCTACCCGTCTGCGGATCCGTTGCCTTGACCCGGTCACCGATCTGAAGATCACCGATCGGCTTACGCGACCCATCCGCCATCAACACCCGAGTGTCCGGCGCGAAACTGTGCGGACGCGAACACGCCGGGCCGCCAGAGAATCCGGACGCACCCGCAGGCAGTCCCCCACCACCGGCGGGACGCTTACGGTTGAACAGGCCCCCGCCCGGCACAGCCGAGGACAACGTCGACTTCAGATCCACATGACCCGTACTCAACGCCTGCTCGGCCATGTCACCAACGGTGTTCTCCACCAACTCGGTGCCGACCTTGCTCGCCAGACCCGAACCCAACTTCCCGGCAGCCCACGCCGCCGCCTTCGAACCCAGCATCCCGCCGGCACCACCGGCGAACCCTGACAGCGCACCCGTGCCCAGCGAACCCAACGCGTCGCCCAGCGAGTGAATGTCACCCTGCGCGGCATCCTTCGCCAAATTGATCAGAGCCGCAGAACCCGCCATGCACGCCAACGCACCCGCACCCGCGGTCACCGCCGTACACGCCATCCCAGCCAGGATCGCCCCACCGATCGCGGCGACCTCCAACAGCACATCCTTGTGCTCGACGACCCATTTCTTCGTGGCCGCGGCCGCGTCCTTCACCGTCGTCGCGACCTTCTTCACCACCCGGGTCGCCTTCGCAGCCACCTTCTTCGCCGCTTGTTTAACCTTCGCGGCTAACTTCTTTACCTTCTGCTTGGCCTGGTGGACCTTCTTCGCCACGAACTTCTTAAACGCTTTGGCTTTGTTCTTTACCGTGTGGACGGCCTGCTTGACCTTCTTGGCCACATGCTTGGCAACGGCGACGACCTTCTTCTTCACCTTGTGATAGGTCGTCTTCACCGCCGATGCCACCGACCTCGCGTACGAAGCCGCATACGACGCCGCGTACGAGGCCGCATACGACACCGTCGAACGGACCGTGTTGACAACGGTCCGCACCGTCGACACCACCGCCCGGGCCGCGTTCGCCACAGCCTTGAACGGATTGAAGCCCCAGTGCCCCGTCGGGTCGGTCGTCGTCAACGGGTTGCCGTCGCCGTACTGGTACCGGTTCGCATTGATCGAGTTCGGCATCGGCGAGTTGTTCGCCGTGTCCCGCGTGTCGAACTGTCCGATCGCCGGGTTGTACCAACGCGCGTGCATGTTCACCCGGTTGGTCGCCGAGTCGGTCCACTCCGACTGATAGCCCAGCGACCCCAGCAGCCCTGCGCTCGACAGCACCCGGCCCAACGGGTCGTACACCGTCGAACCCGACAGCGCCGTGCCGGTCGCGGTGAACTGACCCACCACATCCGTATGAAGGTCCGTCCACACCAGGCGCTGACCGGCGCTTGAGGTCGTGCCCACCACACCGCCGGCCGGATCCCGAACGTAATCGGCGTCCCCATCGCCCGCCAGGTCGTTCGCCAGGCCGCTGTAGGCGAAGCCCGGCCGCACAACGCGCCCGAGGGCGTCGTAGGCGTACGTCCGCGTGCCCGATCCCGAGTCCTGCGAGATGACCTGGCCGAACGCGTCGACCGTGGTGTTCTGCACGACCGAGCCGGTGGTCACCGATGCCAGGGTGCCCCGTGCGGTGTACGCGTACGTCGAGCTGTCGCCCGTCAGCAGGCGGTTGCGCTCGTCGTAGGCGAACGTCTGCGCGCCGACCTGCACCCGGTTGCCGGCCTTGTCGTAGGCGTACACGGTGGTCGTCGATCCGTTGTTCCACGAGGTCAACCGGTCGGCCCAGTCGTAGTCATACGTGTTGACCGCCGCACCGGTAAACCCAACCGTGGTCTTTTCGCGCAGGTTGCTGTTCTCGTCCCACTTGTAGGCGATCTTCGCGAGCGAGGTGTTGCCCGGCGTCTTCAGCTCGTCGCTGATCATCCGGTGCAGGGCGTCGTAGCCGAACGTACGCGAGTTGCCCGACGAGCCATAGGTGATCTTCGAGACCTGGGACACGTCGTTGTAGGCGTACGACATCGCGACGCCCGCATCGGGATTGGACAGGGTCGCCAGCCGGCCAGCGGTGTCGTAACCGTAGGTGGTGGTGCCCGCCTCGTCGACCCGGGACTTGAGCCGACCGTCGCGGCTGTAGGAGAACTGAGAGTTCCCGGACGTGCCGGTCACCTGCGTCGGCAGGCCTCGGTCGTCGTACGCGATGGTGTTGGTGCCGCCCGCCCCGGAAAACCCGGTAAGCCGACCGGCCGCGTCGAAGTCGAAGACCTTGTCAACCGTGGCCGCCTCTGCCCCCGCCCCGGACTGCCGCACAAGGTTACCGACCTCGTCATACGTGCTGGTCTGCGTCACGCCGCCCGGCAGCTGCTGCTTCGTGAGCTGGCCCGCCGCGTCGTAAGCAAACGTGAAGGTCCGGTCGGCCGTGTTCGGGTGCGCCGCGGTCTCAGGCTCGACCTGTGATTCGGGCAGGTTCCACGCGTTGTACGTGACGAGGAAGTCCTCGCCGCGCCCGTTGGTGAACCGGGTTCGGTTGCCCTGCTTGTCGTAGCCGAACGTGGACACGATGGAGCCGGAGGCCGAGATCGGCTCCACCAGTTCGACCGGAACGCCGGTCGCGTCGTACGAGACCCGCACCGTATGGCCCCGGCCGTCCGTTGACGCCACCACGTTGCCAGCGAGGTCGTAGCTGGTCGACGCCGACTGCAACTGGACGTTGTTCGCGTCGAACGAGGCGGTCGAGACCATCCGGCCGGCCAGGTCGTAGGTAACGGTCGTGTACGTGCCGTCGGGCGCCGTCGTGCGCACCTGGCGACCGGCGCCGTCGTACTCGTAGCTGGTGACCTTGTTTGCGCCGTCGGTGGCCGTCTTCGGCTGACCCACCGCGTTATATGTGGTGGAGGTCGTCACGCCGTCCTGGGTGACTACCTTGTTGGGCCAGCCACCAGGACCGAAGGAATACGTGGTGGTGTTGACCTGCCCGGTCTGGCGCACAGCCTGGCTGGTCGTGACCGTCCGGCCGAGGTAGTCGTAGGTGGCCGAGTTGACCGCACCTGTCGGGTCGGTCGTCGACAGCAGGTCGCCGAGTTCGTCATAGCGGTACGTCGTCTCGGCGCCCGCGGCGTCGGTCTTCTTGCTGATGCGACCTAGTTGGTCGTAGTCGTAACGGGTCGCGTTGCCCAGCGGGTCGGTGGTCTTCACCATCCGGCCCTGCTCGTCGTACTCCCAGGTAGTGCGAGGCTTGACGACGGTGGTCGAACCGGGCGCCGTGTACGCCGGCGCCCGGATCGAACCGGTACAGGTTGTACTGCTTCATCAGTTTGATCAAGTTCTTCGCGTACGTGGGGGAGGTCGCGTAGCCGGCCCGGTGCACCGCGATCGCGAACCGGTCCGGATCCCGGACGTGCCTGAACGCCGGCCGGTAGCGCTCCAGGGTCGCCAACTGCCGGGCATGGTCGAGGAACGACCGGCTCGCACCGGAGTACGTGCGGAAGCGCGCGCTCGTACGGAAGCAGTTCGCGCTGCCGCACTCCGTCGTCCGGTACGACCGGCAGCCCAACGCGATCGGGCCGGGCGTGCCGAAGCACTTCATCCCGAAGAACGCGCCGCCCTGCCTGGTCAGCGCGCTGCGCCCCCACCCGGACTCCAGGATCGCCTGGGCCACGGTCACGGACACGGGCACTTTGTAGGTGTGGTTGGCGGCCTGCGCCTTGCGCGCCGCCCACCGGATGAAGCGCGGGCGCGTCGGCGGCGCGCCACCCTTCACGGTCGTGCACCAGGCCAGCGACGGCCGCCCCGGCCGCCACTTCACGTACGCGTCCGAGACGAACATTCCGTTGCTCAACCGCACCCACAGCTCCGTGCGGCGCACCGTGCCGGCAATGTGCTCGCCGGCCAGTTGGCAGCGCACGCTGAGCCGGACGCCGTGCGCGAGCCGGCCCGCGATCCGCAGCTCGGTGGAGGCGTTGTGCCGCATCCGCAGCCGGTCACCACCGGTCCACACGGTCGCGGTCAGGGCCGCGGCCCGGGCCGGCGCGGCCGCGGTCGAACTGGGCGGTGCGGGGGCGGTCGCCGCCGCCACGGGCGGTTGGCCGCCCGCCTCGGCGGGGCCGGCCGGCGCAAGCAGCGCCACGACGCCGACGAGGGCCGGCGCGCGGCGCAATGATCTATGCCACATTCGCCCAGGCTATTGCCTAAAAGGAGTATTTGTCCGCTTTTAGACATTTACCCCTTGCTTCGGACCGGGCGCCCGCCGGCGGGACCTCAGTACGACAGGCAGACGCACTCCGTGATCAGGGCGGTGACGTTGTCGACGTAGCGCTGGTTGGGGACCCTCAGATAGTCGCCCTGCCCGTCACCGTCGCCGTCGATCTCAACCTCTCCCGGACCCACGTTGTAGGCGGCGAGGACCACGTCGCGCAGCACCATTTCCTTGCCATCGGCACTCACCGGCGCCGTCGCATCAAGATCAAAACTTCCGAAGTAGAAGGCGCCGAAATAGACGATCTCCCATTCGAGGTACTCGGCGCCCAGCGCGACGTTGCCGGCCAGCGTGTTGACGTCGTAGTTCGGGCCGAACCGCTCGTTGAGCCAACTGGCCGTCCCGGGCATGACCTGCATGGTGCCGATGCCGCCATCACACGCGAGAATGGTCGACTGCCAGCCGCTCTCCTGCCAGGCGATGGCCTTCATGAGGCTGGCCGGCACGGTGATCGTGGGTAGCTCCCCGTCATAGCCCGAGGGCGGGTAGGCCGCGTCCGGCCAGTAGTCCCTGGCGCCGGCGGCCACCAACGCGTTGCGGACGGCGCTCCTCGACGCGTCCGTGCCGGTCTTCCTGGGGCAGTCCGGACCGCTGGTCGGGCCGCTCTTGTTGTTCGGCGGCGGGGGTAGGTCCTTCTTGGGCGGCCTGGTGGCCGGCACCGACCGCGCACTCGTGCGGGTCTTCGTCGGGGTCGGCTTCGCCTTCGTGGGCCTGGCCGACGGCGTCGCGCTGGTCGGCGGGTGCGGCATGGTCGTGACCCCGGAAGTCGTAACCACCGCGCCGGTGCCGGGCGCGGCCTGGGCCGTCGACGGCGAGGAGTCCGACATGAGCAGCGCCCACCCGGCCGTTCCTGTGGCGAGCACCACCAGCACCGCCCCCGCGACCATCATGGGCACGGCCCACCGACCCCGCCCGTGACGTGTCGTCACACGAGCCTCCCCCGTCGTGGCCACCACGTCACGAGTTGTGGGGCCGCCGCACAGCCGGATCCACACGACCCGGACAATGGACGTCATGCAGGATACCCGCCCCACGGCCAAGCGCGCTGACCTCAGAAATGTCGCGATCATCGCGCACGTCGACCACGGCAAGACCACACTTGTCGACGCGATGCTGCGACAGGCAGGTGCCTTCGGCGCCCGAGCCGAGCTCACCGACCGGGTCATGGACTCCATGGACCTGGAGCGGGAGAAGGGGATCACGATCCTCGCCAAGAACACCGCGATCCGGTACGTGCCGGAGAGCGGCGATCCCGCGACCATCAACATCATCGACACACCCGGCCACGCCGACTTCGGCGGCGAGGTCGAGCGCGGCCTCACGATGGTCGACGGCGTCGTGCTGCTCGTCGACGCGAGCGAGGGCCCGCTGCCGCAGACCCGGTTCGTGCTGCGTAAGGCCCTCAAGGCCCGCATGCCCATCATCCTGGTCATCAACAAGGTCGACCGGCCGGACGCGCGCATCAAGGAGGTCGTCGACGACACGTACGAGCTGTTCCTCGACCTCGACGCGGACGAGGAGCAGATCGACTTCCCGATCATCTACGCGTGCGCCCGCGACGGCATCGCCTCGCTCAAGCAGCCCGCCGACGGCGCGGTGCCGGAGGACTCGACCTCGCTGGAGCCCCTGTTCTCCACGCTGCTGTCGACCATCCCCGCGCCCACGTACGTCGAGGACGCGGCCCTACAGGCGCACGTGACCAACCTGGACGCCTCGCCGTTCCTGGGCCGCCTCGCGCTGTGCCGGGTGCGCCAGGGCGTCATCCGCAAGGGGCAGACGGTCGCCTGGTGCCGCGAGAACGGCACGACCGAGCGGGTACGCATCTCCGAGCTGCTCATGACCGAGGGCCTGGAGCGCAAGCCGGCCGAGCAGGCGGGCCCGGGTGACATCATCGCGGTCGCCGGCATCCCGGAGATCATGATCGGTGACACGCTCGCGGACGCCGAGAACCCGGTCGCCCTGCCGCGCATCACGGTCGACGAGCCGGCCATCTCGATGACCATCGGCACGAACACCTCCCCCCTCGTGGGCCGGGTGAAGGGCGCCAAGGTCACCGCGCGGATGGTCAAGGACCGCCTCGACAAGGAGCTGGTCGGCAACGTGTCGCTACGGGTCCTGCCGACGGAGCGCCCGGACGCGTGGGAGGTGCAGGGCCGGGGCGAGCTGGCGCTGGCCATCCTCGTCGAGCAGATGCGCCGCGAGTCGTACGAGCTGACGGTCGGCAAGCCGCAGGTCGTCACCCGGGAGATCGACGGCAAGACCTGCGAGCCGGTCGAGCGGCTGACCATCGACGCCCCGGAGGAGCACCTCGGCGCGATCACGCAGCTGCTGGCCAGCCGTAAGGGCCGCATGGAACAGCTGGTCAACCACGGTACGGGCTGGATCCGCATGGAGTGGCTCGTGCCGGCGCGCGGCCTCATCGGCTTCCGCACGGAGTTCCTCACGGACACCCGGGGCACCGGCATCCTGCACCACGTCTTCGAGTCCTACGAGCCGTGGTTCGGCGAGCTGCGCACCCGCAACAACGGCTCCCTGGTGGCCGACCGCGCCGGCGCGGTGACCGCGTTCGCGATGACGAACCTGCAGGAGCGCGGCACGCTGTTCGTCGAGCCCGGCACCGAGGTGTACGAGGGCATGATCGTCGGGGAGAACTCGCGCTCGGACGACATGGACGTCAACATCACCAAGGAGAAGAAGCTCACCAACATGCGCTCGTCCACCGCGGACGAGACGGAGAAGCTGATCCCGCCGCGCAAGCTGTCCCTGGAGCAGGCGCTGGAGTTCTGCCGCGAGGACGAGTGCGTCGAGGTCACCCCGATCGCCGTTCGCCTGCGCAAGGTGATCCTCGACCAGACCCAGCGCGGCCGGCTCGCCGCCCGCCGCAAGCACCAGGGCTGATCAGGCCGACCCGGCGCGGAAGGCTATCCTCCCGCGCCGGGTCGCCACACGATGTCCACAGCGGTTCACACCGTGGCCACACACGTGTGTGGCCACATCCCGCCGCCGCGCTATTCGGACCTTGTCGCGACCGCCGCCAGCGCCAGGCCGCCGAGCAGCGGCACGGGCGGCGCGATCGGGTCGCACAGCGGCCGGTCGCCCGCCGCCGCCACGAGCGTGGCCAGGCCGAACTCGGGCACGGCCGCGGCGCCCGTACCCAGCTGGGCGCGCGACGCGCCCAGCGCGGCCGCGACCGGCGCGTTGTGCGCGGTCAGGTGCCGGTAGAACGCGGTATACAGACCCACCGTGTACGCGGGTGAGGCCGGCGCCTGCAGGGTGACCACGCGGTCGGCGCCGGCCCGCAGCAGGCCCAGCGCCGCCGGCACCCCGGCCGTCGCGCCCGCGAGCACCACGAGCGGCAGCGTCCGCCCGGCGGCGCGCTGCACGCGCACCAGCCCCGCCAGGTCCGCGAGTCCGAACCCGTCCGTGGCCGAGTCGGCCAGGTGCAACACGTGGTACGCGTCGATCGCCAGCGCCTGCGCCAACTCGGTGACCGTCGTGGCGGCGAGCAGGCGCACCTGCGTGCGCACCAGCCCGGCCCACTGGTCCGGCGAGCGGACCGGCACGTCGCCGGGCACCACGACGAGGATCTTCAGCGGCCCGGGCGTGGGCGACATGACGGGCGCCCGCACGCCGTGCGAGCGGCGCGTCATCCGCACGCCCGGGATCGTGGCGAGCACCCGGTCGTCGGGCAGCCGGATCAGCTCGAAGGGCCAGTCGATGGCGTCGTCGTCGCACTCCACGACCACGTCGAGCACGCCCGTGCCGGCCAGGCCCTTGATCGTGGTGAGCGAGTCCTCGTCGAACAGGCAGCGGCCCAGCCGCCGGCCCGCCGAGATCTGCTTCGCGGTGGCCTGCTCGGCCGGCAGCGTCAGGGTCTGCCAGAAGTCGTCGAAGCCCCACGGCAGGGGCACGACCCGCTCGCTGATCACCGTGCCGGCCAGCTCCACCCGGCTGTAGACGTCGTCGCCGCTCACGGACACCCGCAGCGACACCTCGTGGTGGCCGGGCGCGGGCGGCGCGCCCGTGAGGTCCGAGACGAGGCTGGCCACGGCCGCACTGTCCAGGACGCGCAGCCGGGTGTGCTGGGCGATGGTCGGACCGAACCAGTCGGGCAGCTCGGTCACCGACCGGCCGGGCAGCACCAGCGGCCGGAACTTCGACTTGCCCGCCGGCAGGTTGCGGTAGAGCAGCTCCCGGATGAACGACGCCTCGGCCGCCGCGCGGCTCGCGTACGCCGGGGAGGCGATCACGAGCACGACGTCCGCGCTGCGGATCTCGTGCTGTGTCCACAGTGCCCAGTCACGGCCGTCCGTCGGGCCGGGCAGCGCCACCCGGGCGTCCACGCCGAGCCGGCGCAGCAGCTCCCACAGCTGCCGGACGGCCGCCACGTGCCCGGCGGACTCCTGTGCGTACGAAAGGAAAACCCGCACCGGTGCCCTCACCCCATCCACGGGTCCTATCTCAACTCAGATGTGGCATCGATATCAACCGACAGGTCGTCAGAGCGACACCCCGGCGCCGCGACGAGCGCGCTCTCCCGCTCCCGCATCTCGCGGGCCTCGCGGTTGCGGCCGCGGCGCGTGAGCACCTCGGCGAGGTGGTGGTAGGCGTAGCGCAGGTCCTCGCGGAGCACGGCGTCGCCGGTGGCGTTGGCGGCGAGCCGGCTGAGCACGTCCAACCCCTCGCGCAGGCTGTGTTCGGCCTTGCTGACCGAGCCGGCCGCGGCCAGGGCCCCGCCGAGGCGCACCTCCAGCAGGCTCAGCTCGTGCTGGTGCGTGACGTTGGTGGGGTCGTCGGCCACGAGGTCCTCCCGGATCGTGATCGCCTTGCGCAACAGGCCCTGCGCCTGCTCCGGCTGGCCGGCGGCCAGGGCCGCGTCGGCGAGCCGCTCCAGCGACACCGTCAGGTCGCGCTGGCGCTCGGGATCGCCGGGCTCGGCATCAAGCAGCCGCTGCCGGATCTGCAGGGCCGACTCGAAGCGCTCGGCCGCCTCAGCGGTGCGGCCGGCCGCGAGCATCAGCTCACCGAGCTTGTTGTGCGCGACGCTGAGGTCGCGTCGCAACGCCGGGTCGGCGGCGTCGGCCTCGACGAGCTGCGCGAGGAGCGCGAGGCCGCGCCGGAAGTGCCGTTCGGCCTCGTCGACGTCGCCGGCCGCCAGCCACACCTCGCCGAGGCGCTCGTGGCACACGCTCAGGTCGCGGCGCAGCACGGGGTGACGGGGAAAGACCGACACGAGCCGCTCCGTGCCCGCGAGGTCCTCGCGGAACAGCGCCTCCGCCGCCACCTGGTCACCGGCCGCCAGCTCCAGCTCGCCCGCGCGGCTGAGCAGCAGGCTGAGCCCGCGCTGGGCCGCGAGTTCGGCCGGCTGCTGGGCCGCGATGCGCAGCTCGCCGCCGAGCACGTCCGCGGCGCGGGCGCGCGCCGCACCGGTGAGGCCCAGCGCGCCCAGCTCGTCCAGCTCCCGGTAGACCAGCTCCAGGAAGCCGGCCGTCTCGGCGGGTACCGCCCGGGTCACCTGGTTGAGCAGCGCCGCCCGGCTCAACGCGCCGCCCAGGCGGTCGAGGCCACCGACGGCCACCGTGGCGACCCCGCCGAAGCTGTGCGCGCCCGCGAGGTGGCGCACGGTCTCGCTGAGGTCGGCGAACGTGGCCGTGCCGGCGTGGCGGCGCCGGTCGTGCACCGCGACCGCGCGCGCGTGCCGCTCGCCGGCCTCGCCGTCGTGGTGCGCCGCCACGGCCTCCCCGACCCAGGGCTGGGCCGCGTACCGGACGCCGCCCGAACCCTCCACGCGGGCCATGAGCGCGAGGTCGACCAGCGCGGTCAGGGCCCGCTCGGCGTCGTCCGTGTCGAACTGGCCGACGTGCGGGCCGTGCAGCGCGACCGCGAGGTCCTCCGCGCTGATCGGGCCCAGGCACGTGCTGGCCTGCAGCAGCGCCTCCCGCTCGCCGTGCGTACGGCGACGGAACAGCGCGGTGACCAGGACCTCGCGGGCGTCGGCGGGGGCCCGCTCGATGGCGGCCAGGGCGGCGGCGAAGTCGGCCGCGCCGTCGCGGGCCAGCGCGTCGGCGAGCTCCACGAGCCGGGGCAGCCCGCTGACCGTCCGGACGACCGTGGCGCGGGTCGCCTCGTCCAGCGCCCGCAGGCCGGTCATGCGGTCGACCAGCCGCTGCGCCTCCTGGCGGTTCAGTGGGGGCACGTCGACGCGGGTGAGGTCGAGGCCGGCGGCCGGCGAGCTGTCGCGCGCCGTCAGCAGCAGGCGGCCCTTGCCGGCCGAGGCCGCGAGCCTGGCGAGGACGGACGCGAAGCCGCTGTCCGCCAGTCCCTCCCCGTACTCGCTGAGGTTCTGGTCCAGGCCGTCGAAGACGAGCAGCAACCGCCGGGCGCGCAGCAGCTGCCGCACGACGCCGAGCTTTCCGGCGTCGTCGACGGCCGCGTCGCGCAGCAGCCGGCTCACCTCCTCCATCGAGGACTCCTTGGCGAGCGCGTCCGCGAGGCCGGTGAGCAGCGCCTCGGGGTTCCACCGGCCGCTGTGCGTGACGATCGTCCAGCCCTGGCCGCGAAGCCGGGCCATGACCCGGCCGGCGACGGACGTCTTGCCGACGCCGGGCGCGCCGGTGAGGATCACCCCGGCGCCGCCGGGGCCGTTGCCGGTGGGGCGCTGCAGCGCGCGTACGGTGGCCTTCACCTGCTCGGCCCGGCCGACGAGCCGGCCCGGCGGCAGCTCCATGGGGTAGCCGGCGTTGCCGACCCGGCCCACGCCGTCCAGCGACCGCGGCGTCGCGTAGGCGTCCAGCACGGGCCGGTCGTCGTCGGTCGCGAGGAGCGTCGGCAGGCCGTACTGCGGCGTCTCGTCGCCGCCGGGCACCACGACCGTGCGGGCGTACGCGAGGGCGACGCCGGCCGGGCCGTTCTGCTCCGCGAGGCGGCGGTAGAAGGCCGCCGCCAGGTGCACCGCGTAGCCGGGCGCGGGCCGCGCCTGCATGACCACGACCCGGTCGGCGCCGAAGCGGATCAGGTTGGCGGCCACCCCGTCGACGCCCACGCAGCCGCCCGCCAGGAAGATCACCGGAACGGGCTCGTCGTCGCGCCGCACCGCGCGGACGAGTTCGACCGGGGTCACCGGCGACGGACGGCCGTCCTCGTCGGTGAGCTGCAGGCTGGGTGCGCCGCCGGGGCCGTCGATGTGCACCACGTGGTAGGCGTCGGCGCGCACGGCCTCCTCCACCTGGGCGAGGTCGGCGACCTCCAGGACGGTGAACTGCGCTGGTACGCCCGTCTCCAGCAGCGGCGCGAGCGAGCGCAGCCGCGTCTCGTGGTCGGCCGCGGCCGCCACGACGAGCACCTTGAGCGGGCCGGCGACCGGCAGGGCGGCGGCGCCCCGGTTCGCGCCGGAGCGGCGGCGCACGAGGGTCACCTGGGGCAGCTGCGCGAGGGCCCGGTCGTCGGGCAGGCGGATCAGCTCGTACGGCAGGGACAGCCCGGCCGGGTTCGCCTCGACGACGATCTCCAGCACGCTGTCGGGCGGCAGCCCGTCGATCACCTCAGCGAGCCGGCCGAGGATGGCCTCGTCGAGCAGCGTTCGGCCGAGCCGCCGCCCGGCGGAGATCAGCTTCCCCTCGGCCTCATGGCCCCGGCCCAGGCCTTCCCAAAGGTTGCCCATTCCGTACGGCTCAGGCACCGAACGGATGCCGACCACGTCACCGTCGAGAATGGCGCGGCAGCTCAGGGTGCCGGACTCGACCGCGACCTCCAGGCGGAGCCGGTGCGAGATGAAGGGTGCCTGCATGGGGGGCACAGTACGTGAGGAACGACGGGCTTACCTCGTCCGCTAGCGCACATTAGGCTGCCTCAAATGTCGTCGATCCGCTCCGCGGCGAACTCCCGAACCTGGCTGCTGTCCACCCCCCACACGGCGTACGCGCTGCGCGTCAGCGACCGCGAACTGCCTGCCCACCTGCACTGGGGCGCCCCGCTCACGCTCGCCCAGGCGGCGGCGATGGCGCCGCACGGCCCGGTGTACGGCGTGGGCGTCGACGGCCCCGGCCATCCGGAGGAGTACCTGGTGGCGGGCGGTGCCCGGTTCGGGGTCAGCAGCCTGCAGGTGCAGTTTTCCGACGGTACGCGCCCGGTGCAGCCGGTCCTCGTCGGCGAGCACGTCGAGGAGGAGTCCGGCGGCGCGACGCTCACGCTCAGCTATGCGGACGAGCACTATCCGCTCACCATCGACCTGCACTATCGGGTTCACGACGGCTGCGACGTCATCGAGCGTTGGACGACGTTGCGCCACCCGGCTGACCCGCCCGCGTTCGTCACCCGCGCCGACTCCGCGTGCTGGACGCTACCGCCCCGACCGGACTACCGGCTGAGCCACGTGACCGGCCACTGGAGCTCGGAGAGCCAGGTGGAGCGCGTGACCCTGGCCCGCGCCGAGACGACGCTTACCAGCCGCCGAGGGCTCACGGGCCACCACGCGAACCCGTGGGTCATGGTGGACGCGGGCGACGCGACCGAGGACGCCGGCGAGGTGTGGGGCGCGGCGCTGGCGTGGAGCGGGAGTTGGCGGATCACCGTCGACCGCTCACCGACCGACCGGGTCCAGCTGTTCGGCGGGTACGGGCACGACGCGCTGACGTGGCGGCTGGCGGGCGACGACTGCCTGCGTACCCCGGTGTTCTGCGGCCTCTACAGCGACGGCGGGTTCGGCGCCGCGAGCCGCGGGTGGCACGAGCACGTCCGCGAGCACGTGTTGCCGAGGCCGGACGAGGTCCGCCCGGTCGTGTACAACTCGTGGGAGGCCACCGGGTTCGCGGTCGACGTCGCGGGTCAGCAACGGTTGGCCCGGCTGGCCGCGCCGCTGGGCGTCGAGCTGTTCGTGATGGACGACGGCTGGTTCGGCAAGCGGCTGTCGGACAACGCCGGGCTGGGCGACTGGACCCCGAACCCCGACCGGTTCCCCGACGGGCTGACCCCGCTCATCGACGAGGTGCACCGGCTCGGCATGCGGTTCGGCCTGTGGGTCGAGCCCGAGATGGTCAACCCCGACAGCGACCTCTACCGCGCGCACCCGGACTGGGTGCTGCACAGCGCCAACCGCGCCCGCACCGAGGTGCGCCAGCAGCTCGTGCTGAACTTCGCCCGCCCGGACGTGGCGGCGTGGGCGCACGGCTGGCTCGACGGCCTGCTGCGCGACCACAAGATTGACTTCCTGAAGTGGGACTTCAACCGCCCGTTCACGGAGGCCGGCTGGCCGGAGGCCGCCGACGGTGCCGACCGCCTCTGGATCGACCACATCCAGGCGGTGTACGACCTGCTCGACCGGCTGCGCGCCGACCACCCCCGGCTGCGCGTCGAGTCGTGCGCGGGCGGCGGCGGCCGGGTCGACCTCGGCATCCTCGCCCACACCGACGAGGTGTGGACCTCCGACAACACGGACGCGTACGACCGGCTCAGCATCCAGTACGGCTTCAGCCAGGTGTACCCGGCCGCCATCATGGCCGCCTGGGTGACCGACAGCCCCAACTGGCTCAACGGCCGCGTCACCCCGCTGCGCTTCCGCTTCCACGTCGCCATGGCCGGCGTCCTGGCGATCGGCGGCAACCTCACCGAATGGTCGCCCGAGGAGCTGGCCGAGGCGGCTGACCTGGTCGCGCAGTACAAGCGGATCCGCCCGATCGTGCAGCACGGCCGCCAGTACCGCCTCGCCCCGCCGGGCGCGCCCGTGACCGCCGTCCAGTACGTCTCGCGCGACGGCGCGGAGTCGGTCGTCTTCGCCTACCGCCCGGCCCCGACGTTCGGCCGTCACCCCCAGCCGCTGCCCTTGCGCGGCCTGGACCCCGCGGCGACCTACCGCGACAAGGACACCGGCACGCAACACCCGGGCGCCCTCCTGCTCACCCACGGCCTCCCCCTGACCCTGCCCACCGGCGACTACGCCAGCGCGTTGGTCACCCTTATCCGGGTGTGACCTGACCCGCCCACGCGCCCCCATCCGACCGCCGGTCGGTCCGTGTGGCTGTCACAGGCGCGGGCTAACGTCGGGGCATGCGCCTGGCCACCTGGAACGTCAACTCCGTCACCGCCCGACTGCCCCGCCTGCTCGACTGGCTGCGGACCACCGGCCCCGACGTCGTGTGCCTGCAGGAGACCAAGACCGCCACGTTCCCGGAGGCGGAGGTCGCCGAGCTGGGCTACGAGGTGGCCGCGCACGGCGACGGCCGGTGGAACGGGGTGGCCCTGCTGTCGCGGGTCGGCCTTGCCGATGTGGAGCGTGGCTTTGCGGGCCAGCCCGGCTTCCCCGACCCGGAGGCACGCGCGATCGGCGCGACATGCGGCGGGGTGCGGGTCTGGTCGGTGTACGTGCCGAACGGACGCACCATCGACGACCCCCACTACGCGTACAAGCTGAACTGGCTCGCCGCCCTGCGCGACGCGCTCGCGCCGACCCTGGCCGCCGGCACGCCCCTGGTGGTGTGCGGTGACTTCAACGTCGCCCCCACGGACTCCGACGTGTGGGACCCGGCGGCGTTCGTCGGCTCGACGCACGTGACGGCCGAGGAGCGCGCCGCGCTGGTCGCCCTGCTCGACCTCGGCCTGCACGACGTGGTGCCCGAGCCCATGAAGGGGCCCAACCCCTTCACCTACTGGGACTACCGGGCCGGCATGTTCCACAAGGACATGGGCATGCGCATCGACCTGGTCTACGCGTCGAAGGACCTCGCCGACCGGGTCGGCAGGGCGTGGATCGACCGCGAGGCCCGCAAGGGCAAGGGGCCCTCCGACCACGCCCCCATCATCGTCGAGCTGACCAGCGGGTGAACCGCGGCCGGTCCGTGACCGTCAGCAGCTTGGTGCCACCGTGGTTCATCACTACGAGGAGCGCACCAGGTCGAACCGATCGAGGTCCATCACCTTTGTCCACGCCGCGGCGAAGTCGTGCGCGAACTTCTCGTGGGCGTCCGCGCTGGCGTAGACCTCCGCGAGGGCCCGTAGCTGCGAGTTCGAGCCGAAGATCAGGTCGACCGTGGTGGCGGTCCATTTCAGCTGGTCGCTGGCCACGTCGCGGATCTCGTACACATGCTCCTCGGACGCCGACCGCTGCCACCGGCTGCCCGCCGAGAGCAGGTTGACGAAGAAGTCGTTGCTGAGTACGCCGGGCCGGTCGGTGAACACGCCGTGCCGGGCGCCGCCGACGTTCGCGCCGAGCGCGCGCATGCCACCGACGAGGACGGTCATCTCCGGCACGGTCAGGTTGAGCATGTACGCGCGGTCGACGAGCAGCACCTCCGGCGAGGTCTTCTCGTCGGCGGGCAGGTAGTTGCGGAACCCGTCGGCGCGCGGCTCGAGGACCTTGAAGGACTCGACGTCGGTCTGCTCCTGGCTGGCATCGGTGCGGCCCGGGTGGAACGGCACGGTCACGCTGACGCCGCCGTCACGGGCCGCCTTCTCGACGGCGGCGGTGCCGGCCAGCACGATCAGGTCGGCGAGCGAGATCTTCGCGCCGTCGGCGTCGTTGAACTCGCGCTGGACGCGTTCCAGGGTGTCCAGGACCTGTTCCAGCTGCAAAGGCTCGTTGACCGCCCAGCCGCGCTGCGGTTCGAGGCGGATCCGGGCGCCGTTGGCGCCGCCGCGCTTGTCGGTGGACCGGAAGCTCGCCGCGGCGGCCCAGGCGGTCATCACCAACTGGGTGGTGGTGAGGCCGGACTCCAGGACCTTCGTCTTGAGGGCGGCGATGTCGGCGTCGCCGACGAGTTCGTGATCGACGGCCGGCACGGGGTCCTGCCACAGCTGCGGCTCGGGGACCCACGGCCCGAGGAAGCGGCTGACCGGACCCATGTCGCGGTGCAACAGCTTGTACCAGGCCTTGGCGTAGGCGAGCGCGAACTCGTCGGGGTTTTCGAGGAAGCGGCGCGAGATCTGTTCGTACACCGGGTCGACCCGCAGGGACAGGTCGGTCGTGAGCATCGTCGGCCGGTACTTCTTCGAGGGATCGAACGGGTCCGGGATGATCTCCGGAGCGTCCTTGGCGACCCACTGCTTGGCGCCGCCGGGGCTCGTGGCCAACTCCCACTCGTGGCCGAAGAGGATCTCGAAGAAGCGGTTGCTCCACTGCGTGGGCCGGTCGGTCCACGTCACCTCGAGGCCGCTGGTGATGGTGTCGGGGCCCTTGCCGGTGCCGTAGCTGCTCAGCCAGCCGAGGCCCTGCGCCTCCACCGGGGCGGCCTCGGGCTCCGGGCCCACGTGGTCGTCGGCGACGGCCGCGCCGTGGGTCTTGCCGAAGGTGTGCCCGCCGGCGATGAGGGCGACCGTCTCCTCGTCGTTCATGGCCATCCGGGCGAAGGTTTCGCGGATGAAGTGCGCCGCCGCGGCCGGGTCGGGGTTGCCGCGCGGTCCCTCCGGGTTGACGTAGATGAGGCCCATCTCGGTCGCGCCGACCCCGGCGGACATCTCCTTCTCGGAGACGTAGCGCTCGTCGCCGAGCCAGGCGTCCTCGGGCCCCCAGAAGATCTCCTCGGGTTCCCAGACGTCCTCGCGGCCGAAGCCGAAACCGAACGTCGTGAAGCCCATCGACTCCATCGCCACGTTGCCGGCGAGGACGAGCAGGTCGGCCCAGGAGACCTGCTGGCCGTACTTCTGCTTGACCGGCCACAGCAACCGCCGCGCCTTGTCGAGGTTGGCGTTGTCCGGCCAGCTGTTGAGCGGGGCGAACCGCTGACCGCCGTCACCGGCGCCGCCGCGCCCGTCGTGGATGCGGTAGGTGCCCGCGGCGTGCCAGCTCATCCGGATCATCAGGCCGCCGTAGTGGCCGAAGTCGGCCGGCCACCAGTCCTGCGACGTGGTGAGCATGTCGATGATGTCCCGCTTGAGCGCCTCGACATCGAGCTTGGCGAACTCCTCGGCGTAGCTGAACCCGCTGCCCAGCGGGCTGCTCTTGGGCGAGTGGGCCCGCAGCACCGAGAGGTCGAGCTGGTTGGGCCACCAGTCCCGGTTGGTGCGCGGCCGAGCGGTGGGTTTCGGCGTCGGCGACGGGATCGCCGGGTTCTCGCTCTCGCTGCCGTGCGCGGTAGCGGAGTCGGGCGCGACCTCGAAGCCGGCCGCCTCCTTCTCGTCCACGCCCTGCGCGCTCGAAGGGCCGTTGGCCTGCGTCTCGCTCATTTTGAGAGTGTACAAACGCTTTTGCCCGGCATTCAGGGCTTTACGGCGGCCCGGCCGGGACGACGAGGTGCCCGCCGGCGGGCACCACGCCGGCCGAGGGCACCGGCTGGTCGGCGGCCGTGTGGTTGATGATGACCAGCGCGTCCGGGTTCACCCGGCGGACGGCCTCCACGCCCGCCGGCAGGTCCGCCACCACGGGCGCCACCCCGGCCGCCGCGCACACGGACGCCAGGAACCGCCCGGGGTCCTCGAGCGAGGTCGACACGTAGTAGGCCGCCCCCGCCCCGACCGCGTTGCGGGTCACCGCCGGCAACCCGGCGAGCACCCCGTCGGCGTAGGAGTCGACCGCCGACGCCCCCGCCAGGCGTACCCGCTCCGACCAGAGCCGGCCCGTACCTCCGGACGACAGGGAGACGGACGCGTCGGGCGCGAGCGGCAGCCACTCCTCGACCCGTACGCCGAGCAGGTCACGCCACGCCCCCGGATGCCCGCCGAGCCGTACGCGCGGCGCCGGGTCGGCGATGCCGCTGAAGTACCAGACGACGACCGTCCCGCCGGCCTCCGCGTAGGACCGCAGCGCGGCGGCCGCCTCGTCGGAGACCAGGTACAGGCTGGGCACGAGGACCAACCGGTACCCGGACAGGTCCGCGCCGGGTCGGGCGACATCGCAGGTGACCCCGGCCCGCCACAGCGCCCCGTGCACCGACCGGACGGCGGCCAGGTAGTCCAGCGACGAGGACGGGAACGCGGGCGCCTGCGACGCCCACCACGCCTCGTCGTCCCACAGGATCGCCGCCGACGCGACCACCGCCCCGTCGAACAGGGCCGGCCCCAGCTCCCGGTGGACGGCGCCGAGCGCCGCGCTCTCCCGGAACACCCGGCTGTCCGCCCCCGCGTGCGGCACCATCGCCGAGTGGTACAGCTCGGCGCCGCCCGCGGGCGCCCGCCACTGGAAGTACAGCGACCCCCGCGACCCGCGGGCCACGTACGACAGGGCCAGCCGCGCCATCCGGCCCGGCTCCTTGACGGCCATCCGGCCGGGCTCGTAGATGAGGTTCGGCGCGGTCTCCATCAGCAGCCAGGGCCGCCCGCCGGCCCAGCCGCGCGCCAGGTCGGCGGCGAACGCGGTCTCCTCCTCGGCCGCGAGCGGCGCCGACGAGCCCGGGTAGTGGTCGATGGAGACGAAGTCGACCTCCGGGGCCCAGTCCCAGTGCGACACGGGCACCCAGCCGCCGAGGACGAAGTTCGTCGTGATGGGCACGGACGGGTCGATCGCGCGCAGCGCGTCGCGCTGGGAAACGAAGCAGGCGAGCAGTTCGTCGGAGGTGAACCGCTTGAAGTCGAGCGCGAGCGCGGGGTTGTGCAGGTACTGGGTGGCGCGCGGCGGCATGATCTGCGCCCAGTCGGTGTAGTGCTGGCTCCAGAACGAGGTCGTCCAGGCCGCGTTGAGCGCGTCGAGGAACCCGTGCCGGCGGCGCAGCCAGTCCCGGAACGCGGCGGCGGTCACGTCGCAGTGGCACGTCGTGCCGTACTCGTTGTGCACGTGCCACATGGCCACGGCGGGGTGCCCGGCGTACCGCGAACCCAGGGCGGTGGCGATGCGCAGCGCGGCCGCACGGTACTCCGGCGACGAGGGGCAGTACGTGTCGCGGCTGCCGTGGGTGAGCCGGGTCCCGGCCGCGTCGACCGGCAGGCCGGCCGGGTGGGCGAGGGTGAACCACGGCGGCGGCGAGGCGGTGGGGGTCGCGAGGGCGGCCGCGATCCCGCTGTCGTGCAGCAGGTCGAGCACCCGGTCGAGCCAGCCGAAGTCGTACTCGCCCTCGGCCGGCTCCAGCAGCGCCCAGGAGAAGACGCCGACGGTGGCGAGGGTGACGCCGGCCTCGCGCATGAGCGCCATGTCCTCGTGCCACACGGACTCGGGCCACTGCTCGGGGTTGTAGTCCCCGCCGTAGCAGAGCCGCCCCGCCATGCCCCTCGGCCAGTCCACCGGCGCCCCCGGATTGCCTTTTGTTTAGTCGTTAGCCAAACTAGGCCAGGTGACCTTGGTCGTCAATGGCGTCCGCGTACCCGAGCGGGGCTTCGTCTCCCGCTCCCCCGCACCCACCTGGGAGCACGGCCTGATCACCGGCAACGGCCGCCAGGGCGCGGTGGTCCACGGGACACCGGGCGCGATCGCGATCGACCTGGCCCACGAACGGCTGCGGCACCCCGTCCAGGCGCCGCTCGACCCGCCGCCCACCGCCGAGGTGCTGCCCGAGCTGCGCCGGCTGCTGCGCGACGGCCGCCGGCAGGAGGCCGCCGACCTGGTCGTGACGGTCGCCGGGAAGGCCGACCCCGGCTACGCCGAGCTGCGCTGGATCGACCCGTTCATCGGCGCCGGCACGCTGACCCTCACGCTCGACCCCGCCGCCGACTGGATCCGCGCGACCGACTTCGCGACCGGCCTGGTCGCCCACGCCTGGCACGACGGACGGGGAGAGGTCCGGGTCGAGACGTTCGTCTCGCGCCCCCACGACGTCGTCGTCGTGCGCCTGCGCGCCGACCACCCCGTCGCCGGCACGCTGCTGCTGCGGCCCGTCGCCGGCGAGCCGCGGCGGCCGGTGGCCCACGAGCTGGTCACCGACCGCGCCGGGCTCACCCTGCGCGGCCGTTTCCACACCGGGAGCGGGTACGCCATCACAACGCGCCTGCGCTGCGACGGCGCCACCGCGCCCGCGGGCGACGCCGTGCGCTTCGCCGACGTCACCGAGCTGGTCGTGCTGGCCCGCACGACCGTGACCGGCCACCCGCCGCCCCCGGTTGCGGCCCCCGCCCCGCGCGACGACCTCGATGCGCTCGACGCGCTGCCCGGCGGCGACGACCTGCTGGCGGCGCACGCCGCCGCCCACGGCGCGCTGTTCGGCCGCTCCCGGCTGATCCTCGGCGCCCCGGCGGCCCCCTCGTCGGAGGAGCTGCTCGCCGACCCGACCGACCCGGCCGTCATCGCGGCGCTCTACGACGCCGGCCGGTACGCGATCATCTCCAGCACCGGCGAGCTGCCGCCCGCGTTGCAGGGCGTGTGGAGCGGCACGTGGCACCCCGCGTGGGCGTCCGGGTACACCCTTGACGGCAACCTGCAGGCCGCGGTCGCGGCCCTGGAGGCGACCGGCACGCCCGAGCTGATGCTGCCGCTGTTCGACCTGCTCGACGCGTGCCGCGAGGACTTCCGGCGCAACGCGCGGCGCCTCTACGGCGCGCGGGGCATCCTCGTGCCGGCGCACCTGGGCACCCACGGCCTGGCCAACCATTTCGGGCCGCGCTGGTGCCTGACCTTCTGGACGGCGGGCGCGGCCTGGCTGGCCCGCCTCTACGCCGATCACTGGCGGTACTCGGGCGACCTGGCGTTCCTGCGCGCGCGGGCGTACCCGTTCATGGTCGAGGCCGCCGACTTCTACCTGGACTTCGTGACCATCAAGGACGGACGGGCGACGTTCGTCCCGTCGTACTCGCCGGAGAACAACCCCGGTGGCGGCGAGGCGCAGGCCGCGCTGGACGCCACCGCGGACGTCGCGGCCGTTCGCGACCTGCTGCGCAACCTGCTCGCGGCGCACGGGGCGCTCGGGCTGGCCGACCCGCGCGCGGCGGCGTGGCGCGCGCTGCACGACGCGCTGCCCGCCTACGAGGTGCGCGGCGGCGTCCTGGCCGAGTGGCTGCACCCGGCGCTGCGGGACAATCACGGGCACCGCCACGCCTCCCACCTGTACGGGCTGTGGTACGAGCCGGACCCGCCGTTGCTGGCTGATCCGACGCTGCGGTCGGCGGCCGGGGCGGCCGTGGCCGCGCGGCTGGCCTGGTGGCGCGAGCAGGGCGACGAGATGGCGTTCGGCCTGGTCCAGCTGGGCCTGGCGGCTGCCGCGCTGGGCCTGGCCGAGCCGGCGTACGAGGTGCTGACCCGCCTCGCGGGCCGGTACTGGCGCCCCAACCTCGTCTCCACCCACAACGCCGGCGACCTGTTCAACGTCGACATCTGCGGCGGCCTGCCGGCGCTGGTGGTGGCGATGCTGGTGGGCGCCGGCCCGGCCCGGCCACCGGACGCCCCGCCCGTCCCCGAACAGCTGCGGCTGCTGCCCGCGCTGCCGGCGGCCTGGCCGACCGGGGAGATCCAGGGGGTACGGGCGCGCGGAGGTGTCACCGTGGAGCGCCTGGTCTGGTCGCCGGACGGCCTCACGGCGGGGCTGCGGGGCACCGGCGACGTCGTCGTGCACACCCCGTGGGGGTTGCCCCGGCGCGTCCGGCTCACGCCGGACACCGTCATGACGGTCACCGTCCGGGCAGGGATGGACGGGTCCGGGCCAGCGCACGTCGGGCGGGACGGCTGACGACCGGGTCAGGCGAGGGCCGGCTGGGATACGCACCTAAAGATCGCCCTTTTCCTCGCCGCAGGCGTTGACGTTTGTTGGGTTACCGGAAAAACTAATGCCACATCGCTTGCCGAAGGCCGAGACAGCAGGAGTTTCCGATGCCGTTCCGACCGCCTCTCGTTCCGCACGAGACGTTCGTCGCCGATCCGCCCGAACTGCCCGTCCGCGCGCCCGGCGAACAAGGGCTCGCCGCGCTCTCGGCCGCGGAGGTGACCAGCCTCGACACCGGGACGGTCACGGCCAAGGCGATCACGAGCGACGGGCAGACCCTCACGGTCGAGCTGAGCGCCGCCGGGGAAGGCATCATCCGCGTCCGGCTCAGCCAGGACCCCGACGCCCGCAGCCGCTCCGCCCGGGCGGCCACCCTGGTGCGGCCCGGCCGCTGCGCCACGGCCACCGCCGCTGTCGAGGACGGCACCGTGCGGCTGACCGCCGGCCCGATCACCGCCGAGCTGACGCTCGACCCGTGGCACCTGCGCTTCGTCGACGCGGCCGGCAACCTGCTCGTCGAGGAGGACCGCGGCATCACCGACATCAGCGGCCGGCTGCGCACGCTGCCGTTCGGCCGCTCCATGGTCGACGGCTCGGTCGCCGCCTACCACGAGAGCTTCGCGGCGGCTGCCGACGAACACTTCGTGGGCCTCGGGGAGAAGTTCACCACGCTGGACAAGCGCGGCCAGCGGGCACTGATGTGGAACTTCGACGCCTTCGGCGCCGAATCCGACCGGGCGTACAAGAACGTGCCGTTCTACATCTCCAGCAGGGGCTACGGCGTCGTCGTCGACTCCGGCCTGCCGACCGAGTTCGACCTGTGCCAGTCGACGCACAGCGTCGTGCAGATCCTCGTGCCGGACGACCTCATCGACTACTACGTGCTCGCCGGCCCCACGCCGGACGAGGTCCTCGGCCGCTTCGACGCGCTGACCGGCAAGCCGCTGCTGCCGCCGAAGTGGGCCATGGGCACCTGGCTGTCGTCCGGCTTCTTCGCCGACAGCCAGGAGCAGGCCCTCGGCCGGGCCCGCAAGATCCGCGAGATGGGCATCCCCTGCGACGTGCTGCACCTGGACTGCTACTGGCAGACCGACGGGCACTGGTCCGACCTGCGGTGGGACCCGGTGACCTTCCCCGACCCCGACGCCATGATGCGCGAGCTGACCGGGGCCGGGTTCAAGGTCTCGCTCTGGATGAACTCGTACATCTCGCACCTGAGCCCGGCGTTCGCCGAGGCCGACGAGCTGGGCCTGTTCCTCAGGACGGCCGACGGCACGACGTACGTCGCCGACGTGTGGCACGGGTCGTACCCGGCGTGCGGCATCCTCGACCTCACCAACCCGGCCGCGGTCGAGTGGTTCTCCGAGCGCCTGCGGGCCCTGCTCCGGCAGGGGGTGGCGGCCTTCAAGACCGACTTCGCCGAGGGCGTGCCGGCCGACTGCGTGGCCCACAACGGCATGACCGGCGTCGAGCTGCACAACGTCTACACCCTGCTGTTCAACGACATGGTCCAGGCGGTGACCCGCGAGGTCGCCGGCCACGGGCTGGTCTGGGCGCGCTCGTCGTTCCTCGGCGGGCAGCGGCACTCCGCACAGTGGAGCGGCGACATCAACGCCACCTACCCGGCCATGGCCAGCACGGTGCGCGCCGGCCTGTCGTACGGGCTGTCCGGCGTGCCGTTCTGGTCACACGACGTGGGCGGCTTCGGCGGCACGCCCACCCCCGACCTGTACGTGCGGTGGGCGCAGTTCGGCGCGTTCTCGCCGATGGTGCGCTTCCACGGCACGACCAGCCGGCTGCCGTGGGAGTTCCCGGCCGACGCGGCCGAGCTGGCGATCGACGCGCTGCGCCTGCGCTACCGGCTCATGCCGTACCTCTACAGCGCGTCCGTCGAGTCGGCCGAGAGCGGTACGGCCTGGATGCGCCCGCTGCTGGAGGACTCCCCCGACGACCCGGCCACCTGGCACGCCGACCTGGAGTACCGCATCGGGGCGGACCTGCTCGTCGCGCCGATGACCGACCCGAGCGGCACCCGCAGTGTCTACCTTCCCGAGGGCGACTGGGTGCGGTTCTGGGACGGCGAGGTGCACACCGGCGGCCGCTACGCCAGGGTGACCACGGCGCTGGGGCAAACCCCGCTGTTCGTGCGCCGGGGCGCCCTCATCGCCACGGTGGAGCCCGGCGACACGGTCGGCGACGGACCGTTCGGGCCGCTGACGCTGCTCGCGTACGACGTGACCGACACGACGGCCGTGGTGCACGACGTGGACGGCACCACCACGATCACCGCCCGCCGGTCCGGCGAGCGGCTGGAGCTGACCGTCAGCGGACCGCGCCGGGTGGCGCGCGTCGAGCTGCCCCGGGTGGCCGACGCCCGGCCGCCGGCCGAGGTCTCCCTCGACGGCGTGACCGTGCCGCTCACCGGCGCCGACGGCGTACTCGTGGCTGATTTTCGTTGAGCGGTCGGCGCGTGACCGGCCGGCGCGGGAGCACGGCCGGTCACGCGTCGAGGCGGCAGCCACGACCGCGAAGCGGTTACCCCTTGAGGTCGGGGCGGACGTAGGCTGCCGGCCGGCCGCAGTAGTCCACGGGGGCGAACGTCGGCACGGTGGAGTGGCGGCAGACCTGCACGACCACCGTGTCGATCACGCTCCCGCGGGCCATGAGCGCGAGCCTGAGGTCGGCGACCCCGTTGTCGGCCCTGGCCGCCTCGGTGTCGACCAGGACACCCCGGGTGTACGCGGAGAACGTGACGACCGTGTACATCAGGTCGTCGCGGCAGGCGGTCACGTCGTTGGGCGCGGGCCGGTCGATGACCGAGCCGGTCGCATGGACCGCCGGCAGGATGGACACGGTCAGCGGGTTCCAGTCGAACGTGCCCTTCGCCGCGCCGTACGCGCAGCGGTCTCCGGAGTCGGCGCGAAAGTCGGTCGTCGGGGCGGCCTGGGCCGGCGCGGCGGTGACCGTCAGGCTCGCGACCAGGGCCGCGAGGACGGCGATGAGACGGGTAGACGGACGCATCGCAGGGGATCCTTCCGTTAGGGACGCCCATCGATATCGATGGTGAGCGATATCGTACGTGCCCCGACCGCAAGATTGTGATCATGAATCGCGGCCAGGGCATGTCGGCATGCCGTGGCCCGACACGGGGCAGGATGGGAGCCATGAGCGACGACGTTCCCACGAACCAGCCGACGGTGACCCTGCCCGGCGGCGTAGCGCTGCCACTGCTCGGCCTCGGCACCTGGCAGGCCACCGGCGAGGACGCCTACCGCGCGGTGCGCGTGGCGCTGGAGGCCGGCTACCGCCACATCGACACGGCCGCCGCGTACGGCAACGAGGCGCAGGTGGGCCGCGCGCTGGCCGACAGCGGCCTGCCGCGCGAGGAGGTCTTCGTGACCACCAAGCTGCGTCCCAGCGACGCCGACCGCGCCCCGCAGGCCATCAACGACAGCCTCGCCAAGCTGGGGCTTGACTATGTCGACCTGTGGCTCATCCACTGGCCCATCGAGGGGCAGGCGAGCCCGCCGACCTGGCAGCACCTGCGCGACGCCCGCGACGCGGGCCTCACCCGCGCGATCGGCGTCAGCAACTACAGCCTCGACCAGCTCGACGAGCTGGCCGACGCGAGCGGCGAGATCCCCTCGGTCAACCAGATCCCGTGGGGGCCGACGCGCAACGACCCGACGCTTCTCGCCGGGCACCAGGCCCGCGGCGTGGTGCTGGAGGGGTACAGCCCGCTGCGCAACGCCGACCTGGACTCGCCCGTGCTCAAGGAGATCGCCGAGGCGCACGGCGTCACGCCCGCGCAGGTCGCGCTGCGCTGGCACATCGACCACGGCGTGGTGGTGATCCCGAAGTCGACGCGCGAGGAGCGCATCCGCGCCAACGGCGACCTGTTCGGCTTCGCGCTGTCGGCCGACGAACTGGCCCGCGTGGACGCCCTCGACCAGCCGTAGACACGTTTGCGGGGGCCGCGTCGCGGCCCCCGCAAACGGGAATCAGCCCTTGACGGCGCCCAGCAGCACGCCCTTGGTGAAGTGCTTCTGCATGAACGGCGTGACGACGAGGATCGGGATCAGGGTCAGCGTCACCACGGCCATCTGCAGCGACAGGGGTGCGATCTGCTGGTGGCCCAGGTTCTGCCCGATGGTGGTGAGGCCGCTGCCGGGCATCGCGTTGCCCTGGATCGTGTACGTGTAAATGATCATCTGTAGCGGCCACATGCCGTTGTCGGGCAGGTAGAGCAGCGCGTTGAAGAACGATCCCCAGTACCCCATGGCGTAGAAGAGGGTGTTGACCGCGAGCACCGCCTTCGACGTCGGCAGGACGACCGACCAGAGGGTGCGCCACTCCCCCGCGCCGTCCAGTCGGGCCGCCTCGATCATGTCCTCCGACGTCGCCATGAAGAAGCCGCGCATGATGAGGATGTTGAACACGCTCACCGCGCTGGGCAGGATCAGCGACCAGTAGTTGCCGTAGCCGCCCAGCGCCGACACCAGCAGGAAGCTCGGGATGATGCCGCCGCTGAAGAACATCGTGATGATGAGGATCATCAGCAGGGTGCGGTGCCCGAACGAGCCCCGCCGCGACAGCCCGTAGGCGCACAGGACGCTGACGACCATCGACAGCACCGTGCCGACGACCGTGGTCCACACGCTCACCCAGAGCGAGTGCAGGATGAGCGGGTTGTCGAAAATCTGCCGGTACGCCTCCGTGGTGATGCCGCCCTGCGGGATGAACACCATGCCGCCGGCGAGGTTGACCGACTGCTGCGTGGACAGGCTCGTGATCACGATCATGTAGATCGGGACGAGCACGATGGCCACCGTGAGGAAGAGGACGAAGCCCTTGCCGGCCTGGCCCGCCGCGGTCGGCGGTTCCTCCCAGACGGGCCGGTGGCTGGGCCGACGGCGCACCTTGTTCGTGGTCAGGACTGTCATCGCCGGTACAACCCATCCTCCCCGATGGCGTGCGCGAGCTTGTTGGCCGCCAGGATCAGGATCAGCGACAGTACGCCCTTGAACAGGCCCGCGGCGGCGCCGTAGCTGAAGTTGTTCGCGACCACGCCGTAGAAGTACGAGAACGTGTCGAGCACCTCGGAGGCGTCCCGGCCGACGGCCTTGCGCTGGATGAGCATCTGCTCGAACCCGACCGTGAGCGCGTTGCCCAGCCGCAGCACGAGCATGAGCACGATGACGCCGCGCATGCCCGGCAGCGTCACGTGCCACAGCCGGCGCCAGCGTCCCGCGCCGTCCGCGGCCGCCGCCTCGTACAGGCTCTGGTCGATCATCGCGAGCGCGGCGAGGAACACGATGATGCCCCAGCCCGCTTCCTTCCAGACCAGCTGGGCCGTCACCAGGTACTTGAACGATCCGGGGTCGGTCATGATGTCCCAGGTCGGCAGGTCGTTCTGGATCAGGAAGGTGTTGAGCGCGCCCGCGCCACCGAGCATCTCCATGAAGACCGCGACCACGAGCACGAACGAGAAGAAGTGCGGCAGGTATACGACGGACTGCACGAACGAGCGGACCCGGCTACTCATGATCGAATTCAGCAGCAGGGCGAGCAGGATCGGGATCGGGAAGAAGAGCACCAGCTGCACGGCACTGATGACGAGCGTGTTCTCGAGCGCGTGCCAGAAGATCGGGTCGGTGAACAGCCGCTCGAACTGGTGGAACCCGACCCAGGGACTGCCCCGGAAGCCGGAGTAGATGTCGTAGTGCTGGAACGCGGTCACCGTGCCGAGCATCGGGATGTACGCGAAGACGATCAGCAGGACGATCGCCGGCACGACCATGATGAGCAGGGTCCGGTCGCGCTTGAACTTCTGCCACGCGGTCAGCCTGTTGGTACGCGGCGGCGGCTCGGGTGTGGGGGCGTCGGCCTTTTCGGGCCCGGCGTCGCCCCGCTGCGTGATGGTGGCCACGGTGCTCCTGTCAGGGCGGTACATGAGGTGCCGGCCGGGACCGCGCGGCGTCGACCCCGGCTCACATCTGGTGATCCGGCGCCGGGGCCTTACGGCCGGGGCGCCGGATCACGACGGTCAACTGCTCGGCGTCGGGGCCGACGACGCGCCGGTCACGTACTTGCTGCGGATATCGTCGTAGAACTTGCGCAGCTCGTCGCCGCCGTTCTTACGCCACGCGGCCACCGCGTCGGTGAACGCCGAGATCGGCTTGCGGCCGACCTTCACGTCGGAGATCGTGTCCTGAACGGCCTGCCCGATCGAGGAGTACTGCGCCGGCTCGGTGATGTTCATGCCGAAGAAGATCGGCGTCCGGGCGTACTTGACCGTGTCGGCCTGCCAGGCGGCGTAGTCCTTGGCCACCTGGGTGAAGCCCTCCTGCACGGTGGTGACGGCCGGCGCGGTGACCAGGAACTGGAAGGTGGTGGCGACCAGCTTGCTGCCGCTCTCGCTCAGCACCGGGTTGCCGTCCTTCATCGTGTACGTCTGGCCCTCGGCGCCGAAGTTGACCACCAGCCACTCCTTGGACCCGTACGGCGCCGCGAGGTAGTTGGCGACCGCCAGCAGCTCCTTGACCTGGGCCTCGGTCAGCTTGGCGTTGAGGTAGGCGAACATCGACGCGCCGGGCTGCAGCTCGATGCTGGGGGTCTGACCCGCCGAGGCGGACAGCAACTTGAACGCCTGCCGCACGTAGCCGGGGTTGGCGGCCGTGCCGGACTTGGCGTCCTGACCGTTCCACGCACCCGTGCCGTCCGCGGCGATGACCGTCTTGCCGCTCCAGAACCGCTGCTTGGCGTTCTGGTCGGTGCGGGCGATGTCGGCCGGGTGGATGTAGCCGGCCTTGGCCAGCGACGCGTGCCATTCGAGGGCGGCGATGATGCCCTCGGTCTCGTAGCTGTGCACGATCTTGCCGGTGGCGTCCTGGTCCCACTTCATGTGGAAGCCGAACAGCTGCGCGGCGTAGTTGCCGACGTCGCCGAACACGTCGCCGAACGCGTACTGGCCGGCCGTCTTGCTGGTCAGCTGGGCGCCGAGGGCCTTGAGGTCCTCCGCGGTCTTGATCGAGTCAGGGTTGATGCCCTGCTTGTCGAAGATGTCCCGACGGAAGAAGACCGCCCCGGCGAACGTGGCGTTGGACGGGTACACCGGCAGGCCGTAGAGCTTGCCGTTCCACACGCCGGCCGACCAGGCGCCCGACGGGATGTTGGCGAGGTTCGGGTACGCCGAGATCTTGTCGCCGGACAGGTACGGGGTGAGGTCGACGAACTTGGCGACGGCCGAACCGAAGTTGAGGTTGGTGGTGTTCCAGCCCGGGATCTGGATCCAGTCCGGCAGCTTGTCGGCGGCGAACAGCGGCGGCAGCGTGTCGCCGTAGTTGTTGCCATCCGCGGCCTGGATCTTCAGCGTGGTGCCGAGGGCCTGGTTCACCGCGTCGTAGTACGCGTTGCCGCTGGCCGGCGGAATGGCGCCCCACAGCGGCGTCATGGTGGTGTAGGAGCCGCCGGAGCCGGGGGTGGACGGGACGGTCTGCACCGGCGAGGCCGGGTAGGACAGGAACACCGGGTCGGAGACGGCGCCGGCGGCACCGGTCACCGACGGGATGTCGGCCTTGACCGAGGTGTTCTGGATGTAGTTCGGGATGATCTTGTTGATGTCGTCCTTGCTCGTGGTGCCGGGGCCTTTGTTCCCACCCGAGCTGTCGCAACCGGCCAGCAGGCCGCTGCCGCCGACGGCTGCGGCGGCCGCGCCGGCGCCCGCGACGGTGAGGAAGGTCCGGCGACTGGTGCGCCGACGGGACAGGGGATTGGTCATCGCGCTCTCGGCCCTTCGAATCAGGGTTAAGGGGATGGTCGCCTACTGGCGTGAGGTCACTGAGCGTTTGTAGACTTAGTTGGTCTGGCGACTAAACAAACTAGACCACGACGCCAGCCGCCACAAGGGATCGGTCGCCCTGCCTGTAGCGACCGGACCTGCCCCGAGCGGGGGGACGTGGGGGATGATGGTCCGACCGAGGCAGATGGGGCTCAGTTGATAACCACGCACAACGGTCCACAACCGGCGGACTTCACCGATGTCCGGGCCACCAACCTAGCGGTGGTCCTGCGGTTCGTACGCGCGCACGCGCCCTGCTCGCGCGCCGACATCGCCGCCGCGACCGGCCTGAACAAGACCACGGTCTCCAGCCTGGTGGGCGAGCTCATCGACCGCCGCCTGCTCAGGGAGACCGGTCTGACCGAACACCGCATCGGCCGGCCGGCCACGATGATCGTGGTCGACGGCTCGCCCTACGCGGCCGTCGGATTGGAAATAAGCACCGACTACCTCGCCGCGGTCGCGGTCGACCTCCGGGGTGAGCGCCTCCTGACGTGGCGCCGCTCGTTCACCGGACAGGGCGCCGGGTCGAGCAAGGCCGTCGCCGCGGTCGCGACCCTCGCCCGCCGGGCGGTGGCCCGCGTGCGCGACGACGGGCGCGAGGTGCTCGGCATCAACGTCGGCGTGCCCGGCCTGGTCGACGCGGGCGGCGTGGTGCGCAGCGCGACCAGCCTCGGCTGGCGCGACGTCGGCCTCCGCGACGACCTCAGGGCCGCGCTCGGCAATCCGGACTACCCCGTCGCCGTCGAGAACGACGCCAACCTCGCCGTCCTCGCCGAGTACCGCTACGGCGCGCACGCCGGCGTCGCCAACCTCGCGTACCTCACCGGCCAGGCCGGCATCGGCGCGGGCATCATCTCGGACGGCCGGCTGCTGCGCGGCGCGCGCGGCTTCGGCGGCGAGATCGGCCACCTGGCGATCGACCCCGCCGGGCCCACCTGCCCCTGCGGCCGGACAGGCTGCCTGGAGGCCGTCGCCGGCATCGGCGCGGTGCTGCGCAAGCTCGGGCACGACTCGCTCGTCGACGCGGAGATCGGCGTGGCGGACGTGGTCCGCCGGGCCCAGCAGCGCGAGCCGGAGGTGCTCGCCGTGCTGACCCAGCTCGGCCGCGACCTCGGGCACGGGGCCTCGATACTGGCGAACCTGGTCAACCCGGAGGTCGTCCTCCTGGGCGGCTACTACGCTCCCCTCGCGCCGTGGGTGATCGAGGTCGCCACCGCGGAACTCGCCGCGCGCACGGTCGCGCCGCAGGCCGGCGGGGCGCGCATCGTCGCCTCGACGCTCGGGTACAACGCGACCGCGACCGGCGGCGCGGCGGGCGTACTGGAGACAGTGGACTCCGGTCGGCTTCCCACCGCCTGATGCCGGCGCACGCCGGCCGCATCAGCACCGCGCCGGCCGGGCCGGATCTTTCGACGTCGCGATCGGCGGCGCGGTGCCCGCCGCGCCGCCGACCTTCGCGCTTCCGATGCTTCCCCACCAGTACCGGCGCGCTCCCGGCACCAATCTGAAAGCGCTTACCTCATGGTAGGTACGAACATCGGCATCTGCCGACCCCTTGACGATTGACCAATGCCGGTGCGACGCTGCTTGAGCCTCGCTTTCGAAACACGGCCGACAGCTCCGGCTAACAATCCGGAAATGCCCCGGTTTTGAACGGGGTAACTTTCGACCCTTCGTCGAAGCGCTTCGAAAGTCCTGGGTAACGGCCACTCCCGTGGCGCGTCGAAGCGCTTCGACCGCCCTGCTCCACCCGCTCGCGATGCTGAAGAAGGGTGCGTCCCGATGAGCGACTCCGAGGCCAGCGCCTACACCAACGGCGCAGTCCCCCTGGCCGACCGGATCACCGACCTGCTCTCCCGGCTCACGCTCGAGGAGAAGATCGCTCTCCTGCACCAGCATCAGCCCGCCATCGACCGGCTGGGCGTCGGCACGTTCCGCACCGGCACCGAGGCGCTGCACGGGCTCGCGTGGCTCGGCGAGGCCACGGTCTTCCCTCAGGCCGTCGGCCTCGGCGCGACCTGGGACCTCGACCTGGTGCGCCGGGTCGGCGAGGCCGTCGGCGACGAGGTACGCGGCCTGCACCACAAGGACCCCGAGCGGGCCGGCCTCAACGTCTGGGCCCCGGTGGTCAACCAGCTGCGCGACCCGCGCTGGGGCCGCAACGAGGAAGGCTACGCCGAGGACCCGCTGCTGACGGGTGCCATGGGCACCGCGTACTCGCGCGGCCTGCGCGGCGACCACCCCGTGTTCCTGAAGACCGCGCCGACCCTCAAGCACTTCCTCGGCTACAACAACGAGACCCGCCGCGACCGGACGTCGAGCAACCTCAGCCCGCGGGTGCTGCACGAGTACGAACTGCCGCCGTTCCGGGCGCCCATCGCCGACGGGGCCGCGGTCGCCGTCATGGCGTCGTACAACCTGGTCAACAACCGGCCCGCGCACCTGAGCCCGCTCATCAACGAGGCGCTGCGCACCTGGACCACCGACGAGATCCTCGTGGTCAGCGACGCGCAGGCACCGTCCAACGTGGTCGAATCGCAGGCCTACTACCCCGACCACGCAGCCGCGACCGCCGCGCTGTTGAAGGCGGGCGTCGACAGCTTCACGGACAACGACGCCAAGTCGGAGATCACGATCGCGCGCGTCACCGGGGCGCTGGAGCGGGGCCTGATCACCGAGGCCGACGTGGACACGGCGCTGCGGCACATCTTCGCCATCCGGTTCCGCCTCGGCGAGTTCGACCCCGCCGAGGCCAACCCCTTCGCGGCGATCACCGCCGACGTCATCAACTGCTCCGAGCACCAGCGGCTGGCCCGGGAGGCCGCCCGTGCCGCGATCGTGCTGCTCAAGAACGACGCCGGCCTGCTGCCCCTGGCCGCGCCGAGGAAGGTGGCCGTCCTCGGGCCGCTGTCCGACGTGCTCTTCGAGGACTGGTACAGCGGCACGCTGCCCTACCAGGCGACCGCCCGGCGCGGCCTGACCGACCGCCTCGGCGACGCGGTCGTGAGCCACGAGGACGGCGTCGACCGGGTCGTGCTGCGCGAGGCCGGCGGCGACCGGGTCGTCACCGCCGCCGAGCACGCCGACGGCGCCGCGCTGCGGCTGGCCGCCGGCCAGGGCGAGTTCGACCTGGCCTCCGACCAGGGCCAGTTCGACCTGTTCGACTGGGGCAACGGCGTCTACTCCCTGCGCGCCGTGGCCAACGGCCGGCACGTCACCGCAGCCGGCACCGAGGGCGCCCCGCTGGTCAACAACCAGCCCGGCCCGAACGGCTGGGTCGTCCGCGAGACGTTCCGCCTCGCCGAGCGCGCCGACGGCGCGCTCGTCCTCAAGCACGTCGCCAGCGACCGGTACGTGGCCGCGACCGAGGACGGCTCGCTCGGCGCCACCGCGCGCACGCCCGCCGAGGCGCTCGGCCTCAGCATCGAACCGGTCCGCTCGGGCGTGGACGCCGCCGTGGCCGCCGCCCGCGAGGCGGACGTGGCGATCGTCGTGCTCGGCAACCACCCGCTGATCAATGGTCGAGAGTGCGAGGACCGGGTCGACCTCGACCTGCCCCCGACCCAGCAGCGCCTCATCGAGGCCGTACACGCGGCCAATCCGTCGACCGTGCTGGTGCTGACCAGCAGCTACCCGTACGCGATCGGGTGGGCGGACGAGCACGTGCCCGCGATCCTGTGGTCGGCGCACGGCGGTCAGGAGTTCGGCAACGCGCTCGCCGAGGTGCTGCTCGGGGACGTGAGCCCGGCGGGCCGGCTCCCCCAGACCTGGTATGCCGACGACGCCGACCTGCCCGACCTGCTCGACTACGACATCATCGCCAGCGACGCGACCTACCTGTACTTCCGCGGCACCCCGCTCTACCCGTTCGGCCACGGCCTGACCTACAGCCGCGTGGAGTACCGCGACCTGCGGGTCAGCTCCCCCGCGCTGGACGCCGACGGCGAGGTCACCGTGACCGTCGAGGTCGTCAACACCGGGGCGTACGAGGTGGCGGAGGTCGTGCAGCTCTACACCCGCCAGCAGCGCTCGCGGGTCAAGCTGCCGGTGCGCCAGCTGCGCGGCTTCGCGAAGGTACGCCTTGCGCCGGGCGGGTCCGCCACGGTCACGCTGCCATTGAGAGCCGCCGACCTGGCCTTCTGGGACGTCACCCAGGGCCGGATGGTCGTCGAGGAGGCCCGGCACACCGTCATGGTGGGCGCCTCGGCCACGGACGTGCGGGCGACCGCGGTCGTGGACGTGCGCGGCGAGCAGATCGCCCCGCGAGCCGTGAGCGGGCGGTCCCTGCGCGCCGCCGACCACGACGACTACTGCGGCATCGCGCTGGTCGACGAGTCCACCGTGGCCGGCGACGCGGTCGGCGCGATCGAGCCCGGCGCCTGGATCACCTTCGACGGCGTGGACCTCGGCCGGGGCGTGCGGGCCGTGGGCGCCCGGGTCGCGCAGGCCGCCGACAGCGCGGGCACGATCACGCTGCGCGTCGACGACCCGGTGCGCGGCCAGGTGGTCGCGACCCTCACCGTCCCGCCGACCGGCAGCGGGTACGCCTGGACGGAGGTGTCCGCCCCGGCCGCCGACGCCACCGGCGTCCGGGACCTGTACCTGATCTTCGACGCGCCCGGCACCCGGGTCGCGGAGCTGAGATTCGACGGACCGGGAGCCGAGGCGTAGTGTCCTCCCCGCGTACCCGACCTCTCCGGAGCGCCATGGTCACGATCACCGATGTGGCCCGCCACGCCGGCGTGGCCCCGAGCACAGTGTCGTACGTGCTCAGTGGCAAGCGCGCGATCTCCTCGACGACCCGCCAGCGGGTGCTGTCGAGCATCCGGGTGCTGGGCTACCACCCGCACGCCGGGGCGCGGTCGCTGGCCAGCAACCGGTCGAACGTCATCGCGCTCGTGCTGCCCCTGCGGTCCGGCATGCACCTGCCGGTACTCATGCAGTTCGCCATCGCGGTGGTCACCACCGCCCGGCAGTACGACCACGATGTCCTGCTGGTCACCGCCGACGAGGGCCCGGACGGGCTCCGGCGGGTCGCGGCCAGCGCGATGGTCGACGCGATCGTGCTCATGGACGTCGAGCTGAACGACACCCGGGTCCCGCTCCTGCGCGAGCTCGACCGGCCCAGCGTGCTCATCGGCTTCCCGGCCGAGCCCGACGGGCTCACCTGCGTCGACCTCGACTTCTTCCAGGCGGGCGCGGCATGCGTGGAGCACCTGGCCAGCCTCGGCCACAAGGACCTGGCGCTGCTCGGCGCCCCGCCCGCGGTGTACGAGCGCGGCACGGGCTTCGCGCAGCGCACCCGCGCCGGCTTCCTCGACGCCACCGACCGCCTCGGCCTCAGCGGCATCGCCATCGCGTGCGAGGAGGAGACCGACCAGGTCGCCGCGTCCGTGCACACGCTGCTCACCCGCCACCCCGAGGTCACCGGCCTGGTGGTGCACAACGAGGCCGCGGTCGCGAGCATCATGGTCGCGCTCGCGGCGCACGGCCGGCGGGTGCCCGACGACCTGTCGGTCGTGGCGATCTGCCCGGACGAGGTGGCCGAGCGCACCGAGCCGACGCTGTCGTCCGTGCTGATCCCCGCCGAGGAGGTCGGCGCGCAATCGGTCACCCTGCTCATGCGCAAGCTGGATGGCGAGATCGTGCCCGACGCCAGCCTCCTGGCGCCCCGGCTGACCGTACGCGGCAGTACCGCCGCGCTGCCGGCCGCTCACGGCGGGTAACGTGCCCGCCGTGAGCGCGGCCCTGCTGGACCTGATGCCGGAACTCGACGCCGTCGAGGGAACCGTGTCCGTCTGGTGCGCCCGGCTGGACGCCCCGCCCGCGGTCGCGCGTCTCGCGGACGTCGAGCACTACGCCGCGAGCACCATGAAGGTCGCCGTCCTCGCCGCCGCGTACCGGCTGGTGGAGGCCGGCCGGCTCGACCTCGACGCCGCCGTGCCGGTCGTCAACGAGTTCGCCTCGTCCGCGCCCGGGGCGCCCGCGTTCGCCTGCACGGAGCGCTACGACAACGATCCGGGGGTGTGGGCCGCGCTGGGCCGCGAGGTGCGGCTGCGCTGGCTCGCCGACCGGATGATCACCCGCTCGTCGAACCTCGCCACCAACCTGGTCCTCGACCGGGTCGGCCGCGCCGCGGTGGCGGAGGCCTGGCGCGCGGTCGGCGCCCGGCACAGCGTCGTCGGTCGGGGCATCGAGGACGCCGCCGCCCGCGACGCGGGCATCACCAACACGGTCACGGCGGCCGACCTCGGCGCCCTGCTGTCGGCCGTGGTCACCGGTCCCCCGCTCGTGTCCACGGCCTCGTCGCGGGCCATGCTCGCCACACTGGAGGCGCAGCGCGGCGTGGAGGATCTCGCGGCCGGCCTGCCGCCCGGTACGCGCATCGCGCACAAGAACGGCTGGGTCATGGGGGCACGCCACGGGGCGGGCGTCATCTTCCCGGCCGACGCCCCGCCGTACGTGCTCGCGGTGTGCGCGACCACGCCGCTGGCCCGCAACGACGTGGCCGATGACGCCTGCGCGTTGCTGGCCCGGATCGCCGCCGCCAGCTGGCGCGACCGCCACGATCTCGCCCCGGCCATGAGCTAGGCTGCTGGGCCGTGGCGATCACCGAGGTGCGTTCCCGCCGGGTCACGGCGGCGCTGCACACGCCGTTCGTGACGGCGCTGCGGCGGACCACCACGATGACCACTCTGGTCGTGACTGTCGCCGACGACGCCGGTCATGTCGGTTACGGCGAGGCACCCCAGGTGTGGCAGGTGACCGGCGCGTCCGTGGCCGGCTCGCAGTCCTGCGTCGACGAGGTGCTCGCCCCGCTGCTGCGCGGCCGCGACCCCGACGAGCTGCTCGGCCTGTGCCGCGCCGTCCGCGGGGCGGTGGCCGGCAACGAGGCCGCCAAGGCGGCCGTGGACGTGGCGCTGCACGACCTGGCGGCCCAGCGGCTGGGCGTACCGCTCGCGCGGCTGCTCGGCGGCTCCGGTGCCGCGCGGCGCGTGCCCACGGACGTGACCCTCTCGGCGGGCACCCCGGCGGAGCTGGCCGAGGCGGCCGCCGCGCGGGTCGCCGACGGGTACGACGTACTCAAAATCAAGGTCGGCACCGACGCGGCGGGTGACCTGGCCCGGGTGCGCGCGGCCCGCGAGGCCGCGGGACCGGCCGCGGCCCTGCGCCTGGACGCGAACCAGGGATGGACGCCCCGCGAAGCGGTGGGCGTCATCCGCGCCATCGAGGACGCGGGCCTGGACGTGGAGCTGGTCGAGCAGCCCGTGGCCCGCGCCGACCTGGACGGGCTGGCCTGGGTGACCGACCGCGTGTCGACGCCGATCCTCGCCGACGAGGCCGTGTGGTCGCCGCGTGACCTCGTCGAGGTGATCCGCCGGCGGGCGGCCGACCTGGTCAACATCAAGCTGGCCAAGTGCGGCGGCCTCGGTCCGGCCCGCACCATGCTGGCGCTCGCCGAGGAGTACGGGCTCGGGACGGTCGTCGGATCGATGATGGAGGGACCGATCGGCGTGGGCGCCGCGGCGAGCCTCGTCGCCGCCGCCGGCACGACCGCCACGAGCGACCTCGACGCCGCCTGGTGGTTGGCGGAACCGCTGGTGAAGGCCGGTCCGGGCTATGCCGGACCGGCCGTTGTCCTACCCGACGCGCCCGGCCTCGGGATCGCCGGTTTGATGCCTTGTGCAAACGAATCTGACGTGCCACCGTCTTGGGAGTGAACGTGAGCCTGGGATCCCTTCTCGCGCTGAGCGAGCCCACGCTGTCGCCGGGTGAGGAAGCCACCGTCTGCGTCGCCGTCGCGACGCTGTGGGTCGGCCCCGACCGGGTGCGTCCCGTCGACAGTCCGGCGCTGAGCCATCCGGCCAAGCCGCGAATGTGGGTCAACGAGATGACCCCCGCCGACCGCGACGACCTGCGGGGGCGCGTGCTCACCCAACTGCTGCTCGGCGAGCGGGTGCGGATCCTGGAGCTGCGCGGTGACTGGGCGCACGTGATCGCCCTGGGCCAGCCGACGTCGCTGGACCCCCGGGGTTACCCGGGCTGGCTGCCGTCGTACCAGCTCGCCACGGTCGACAGCATGTTCGCCGCCGGCATCCGGGTCGCCACGGGCCGACGGCGGGGCCGGCGCGGCGCGGCCGAGGACGAGGAGATCGAGCTGGCCCCCGACCGCTCCGGCATGGTGCACCTCGTCGACGCGACCGCGACCACGCTGCGCGACGAGCCCGACGGGGCGCTGGTCATGCCGGGCGTCACGTTCGGCACGCGCCTGGTCGCCTCGGGTCGCTCGCACGACGGCTGGCTGCCCGTCGCCGTGCCCGGCCGCTTCGAGCCCGCCTGGGCGGTCGAGGACGACGTCACGCCCGAGCCGGCCGCCCCGCCGGTCGACCCCCAGGAGATCGTCGCGATGGCGGACCGCCTGCGCGACGTGCCCTACATCTGGGGCGGCGCGTCCGCGTACGGGGTGGACTGCTCAGGGTTGGTGCACCTGACCTGGCGCCGGTTCGGGGTGACCGTGCCGCGCGACGCCGCCGACCAGGCCGCGTCGACCGCTCCCGTACCGCTGGGCAGCGAGCGTCCCGGCGACCTGTACTTCTTCGCGACCGGCGGCAAGGTCGACCACGTGGGTTTCGTGGCGCAGACGCCCGACGGCGACCAGCGGTGGGTGCTGCACGCTTCGCAGCCGCACGGCCGCGTGGTGCTGGAGGAGGTCGCCGGCGAGCGGGCGGCGACCCTCGTCGCCGCCCACCGCGTCGTCGTCAACTGAGCCGTCAGCTCACACGCTGTCGGCGCTCACGGGCCCGTTCTGCTCGGCCTGCCGGACCGCGCGACGGGTGTCGTTGCGCGACTTCACCAGGCTGGCGATGGCGGCGGTGCCCATCGAAGCGACGATGAACAGCAGCGAGAGCCAGATCGGGATGTGCGGCACGTGCACCGGGTCGCCGCCGTTGATGAACGGCACGTTGTTCTCGTGCAGCGCCTCCAGCACCAACTTCACGCCGATGAAGGCCAGCACCACGGCCAGCCCGATCGACAGGTAGACCAGCCGGTCGAGCAGGTCGCCGAGGAGGAAGTACAGCTGGCGCAGGCCCATGAGGGCGAACACGTTGGCGGTGAAGACGATGAACGGCGAGCGGGTGAGGCCGAAGATCGCCGGGATCGAGTCGACCGCGAACAGCAGATCCGTCGTGCCGAGGGCGATCATCACGACGATCATGGGGGTGAACAGGCGCTTGCCGTTGACGACCTCTGTCAGGTGCGGGCCCTCGATCTTCTTGGTCATCGGCAGGACCCGGCGACTCCACCGGATCAGCGCGTTCTCCTTGAAGTCGCTGTCGTCGGGCTCCCCCTGCTTGATGAACTTCCACGCCGTGTAGAGCAGGAACGCGCCGAAGATGTAGAACACCCATACGAAGCGCTCGACCACGGCAGCGCCCAGGCCGATGAAGATGCCGCGCATGACGAGCGCCAGCACGATGCCGATGAGCAGGACCTTCTGCTGGTAGATCCGGGGGACGGCGAACCTGCTCATGATGATGACGAAAACGAACAGGTTGTCGATCGACAAGCTGTACTCGGTGAGCCAGCCGGCATAGAACTCGCCGGCATGTTTCGGCCCCCAGAAGAGCCACATGCCCAATCCGAACAGCACCGCCAGGGTGACGTAGAAGCTCACCCAGAGGGTCGACTCCCGGGTCGACGGTACGTGTGGCCGCCGCGCCACCAGAAGTAGGTCAACGATGAGCAGACCGGTCAACCCGATGAGGGTGACGGCCCAGATCCAGCCCGGCACATGCATGCGCCCAGAACCTCCGCAGGACACGCGGCACCCGTTGTCGGACTCGGAGCCCGACGCCGAGGCGCCGCATGGTTCAGCGGAGGTCTCTTCCGCCGCCGGCGACGCGCCCGGCAGCCGACAGGGCCGGGTCCGACCGGGTTTGGGTTCCGGTCTCGCCGTGCTGACGACCCTGTCGTCGGGGAATACTCCCCTCCAGTTGTCTGGCCCATTCTTGCGCATGAACCGCAGTCACGGGCAGGAGGGTGGCAACTTCTCATCACATTGATACCCGCCAGGTCAGAAGTGGTTTATGAGCTTGATTCAGGTGCCGGCACGTTATGTAGATCACAGTCGTACCGGGAGCTGAAACACGGCGCCTCGGCGCGCCGGCCGCCATGGCAAGCTGCGCACATGGTTCTTGAAGTTGCTCTGATCGACGTCACGCCGGGCCAGGAGGACGACTTCGCCGCCGCGTACGGCAAGGCCCACCCGATCCTGCGCGGCACCCCCGGCTGCCGGTCCGTCCGCATGACCCGCGGCATCGAGTCGCCGTCGCGGTTCGTCCTGCTGGTCGAGTGGGACTCCGTCGAGGCGCACCTCGAGAACTTCCGCGACACGGAGCGCTTCGGCCAGTGGCGCGGCCTCATCGGGCCATACTTCGCCGCCCCGCCCGTGGTCGAGCACTTCAACGACGTACCCGCCTGACCGTGGCCGAGCTGCGCACCGCCGACGGCGTCGTCCTGTCGGCGCAGCACGACCCGGGTCCGTCGACGGACCTGGCGTTCGTGGCGGCGCACGGCTTCACCGGATCATGGCGCACGCCGGCGATGCGGCGGGTCGCCGCCATCCTGACCGAATTCGGCGGGGTGGTCACCTTCGACTTCCGGGGGCATGGCCGCTCGGGCGGGGCGTCGACCGTCGGCGACCAGGAGATCTACGACGTGGCGGCGGCCGTCGACTGGGCGCGATCGCTCGGGTACGCGTCGGTCGCCACTGTCGGTTTCTCCCTGGGCTCGGCGTGCGTGGTCCGGCACGCGGCCGCGTTTCCCGCGGACTTCCTGGTCGGCGTCGCCGCCGTGAGCGGGCCCAGCCGCTGGTACTACCGGGACACGGTGCCCATGCGCCGGCTGCACTGGGTGGTGGAGCGACGGCTGGGGCGCGTGGTGAGCCGGGTGGCGTTGCGCACGCGCGTGTCGGCGGTCGCCTGGCCCGCCGATCAGCTGCCGGAGTCCCCCACCGAGGCCGCCGCGCGGCTCGCGCCCGTACCGCTGCTGGTGGTGCACGGCGACGCCGACCGGTACTTCCCACTCGACCACGCGCACGCGCTGCACGCGGCGGCCGGGCAGACCAGCGAGCTGTGGATCGAGCCCGGCTTCGGCCACGCGGAGAACGCTGCCAGCGACGATCTCATCCGGCGGATCGGCGGCTGGCTCGCCCGGGCTGCCGCTAGCGCGCGCCCGCCACGTCCATCTGGCGGACCTCCTTCTTGAGCTCCGAGATCTCGTCGCGAATGCGGGCGGCCAACTCGAACTGCAGCTCCCGGGCCGCGGCGAGCATCTGGTCGGTGAGGTCGGAGATGAGCTGGGCCAGCTCGGCGCGGGCCATGCCCTCCGTGGGCGCGGAGATCGCGCGGCTGCGGCTGCGCGTCTCCTTGACCGGCGCCTTGCCGCGGCTCTGCTGTCGGCCGCTGCCGCCGGCCGCGAACTTGGCCTCGGTGTCGTCCGCCTCGCGGTAGATGTCGTCGAGGATGTCGCCGATCCTCTTGCGCAACGGCTGCGGGTCGATGCCATTGGCCTCGTTGTACGCCTGCTGCTTCGCCCGCCGGCGGTTCGTCTCGTCGATCGCGTGCGCCATCGACGGGGTGACCTTGTCGGCGTACATGTGCACCTGGCCGGAGACGTTACGGGCCGCCCGGCCGATCGTCTGCACCAGCGACGTGCCGCTGCGCAGGAAGCCCTCCTTGTCGGCGTCCAGAATGGACACGAGTGACACCTCGGGCAGGTCGAGACCCTCGCGCAGCAGGTTGATGCCGACCAGCACGTCGTAGTCGCCCTTGCGCAGCTCGCGCAGCAACTCCACGCGGCGCAGCGTGTCCACCTCGGAGTGCAGGTACCGCACCCGGATGGCGTGCTCCAGCAGGTAGTCCGTGAGATCCTCGGCCATCTTCTTGGTCAGCGTGGTGACCAGCACCCGCTCGTCGCGCTCGGAACGCACCTTGATCTCGTGCATGAGGTCGTCGATCTGGCCCTTGGTCGGCTTCACCACGACCTCGGGGTCGACCAGGCCGGTCGGGCGGATAACCTGCTCGACGAACTCGCCCTGGGTCTGCTCCAACTCCCATGGACCCGGCGTGGCCGACAGGTAGACCGTCTGGCCCACCCGGTCGCGGAACTCGTCGAACCGCAGCGGCCGGTTATCGGCGGCGCTCGGCAGCCGGAAGCCGTGCTCGATCAGGGTGCGCTTGCGGGACGCGTCGCCCTCGTACATGCCGCCGATCTGTGGCACGGTCACGTGTGACTCGTCGATGACCGTGAGGAAGTCGTCCGGGAAGTAGTCGAGCAGGCAGTGCGGCGCGCTGCCTGCCTCGCGGCCGTCGATGTGGCGCGAATAGTTCTCGATGCCCGAGCAGAAGCCCACCTGGCGCATCATCTCCAGGTCGTAGCTCGTCCGCATGCGCAGCCGCTGGGCCTCCAGCAGCTTGCCCTGCCGGTCCAGCTCGGCCAGCCGCTCCTCCAGCTCGGCCTCGATGTCGGCGATCGCGCGCGCCATCCGCTCCGGCCCCGCCGCGTAGTGCGTCGCCGGGAAGATGAGCAACTGGTCGACCTCCCTGACCACGTCGCCCGTCAACGGGTGCAGGTAGTAGAGCTTCTCGACCTCGTCGCCGAACAGCTCCACCCGCACGGCCAGCTCCTCGTAGGCCGGGATGATCTCCAGCGTGTCGCCACGCACCCGGAACGTGCCGCGGTTGAACGCCAGATCATTGCGCGTGTACTGGATGTCGACCAGGCGGCGCAGCAGCTTGTCGCGGTCCCATTCCGTGCCGACCTGCAGCTTCACGGCACGCTCCAGGTATTCCTGCGGCGTACCCAGGCCGTAGATGGCGCTCACGGTCGCCACGACGACGACGTCGCGCCGGGTGAGCAGCGACATCGTCGCCGAGTGCCGCAGACGCTCGACCTCCTCGTTGATGGAGGAGTCCTTCTCGATGTAGGTGTCCGTCTGCGGGATGTAGGCCTCGGGCTGGTAGTAGTCGTAGTAGGAGACGAAATATTCCACCGCGTTGCGCGGCATCAGCTCCCGGAACTCCTTGGCCAGCTGGGCCGCGAGTGTCTTGTTCGGAGCGAGCACGAGCGTCGGCCGCTGCAACCGCTCCACGAGCCATGCCGTCGTGGCGCTCTTGCCCGTGCCCGTAGCGCCGAGCAGCACCGCGTGGCGGTCGCCGCGGCGCACCCGGCGCGCCAGTTCATCGATCGCGGCCGGCTGGTCACCGGCCGGCTGATAGTCGCTGACCACCTGGAACGTGCCGTCGAGGCGGGGGATGTCGAGCATGGCTCCACCGTACGCCGGGGCCCTGACAAGACCGGATTACGGGACGTGCTGATCGCCCCACGGGATTGCGATTGTGTCGCGTGATACCCAACGGTACGGTCGGTGCGTAGGCCGCCCGCGGCGGCCGTCCGGGGCACGACGAGTCTCCACACCGACTCGATCGACCCGGCGCGAGGGAGCAGCCCCAGCGGCGCGCAGCGCCGCCGGAGGGCGCCCCGCGCGGATGGGCGCGGTGCGTCATCGCACGCGTTCACCGGCCGTCGCGGGTGGCCCTACCTGTCCTGCGCGGCACTCGGCAGCAGTCGGGAACGCCACACCTCGTCGACCCGGTCTCTCAGTTGCTCCGGCGTGCCGTCGTTCAGAATCACGATGTCGGCCACCGCGCGCCGGGCCGCGTCGTCGGCCTGCGCCGCGATGCGCGCCCGCGCCTCGTCCTCGGCCATCCCCCGCGTGCCCACCAGCCGCGCGATCCGCTGCTCCTGCGGCGCTTGCACCACCACGACCAGCTCGTACCGGTCGGCCAGGTTCGCCTCCACCAGCAGCGGCACGTCGTTGACGACGACCGCACCGGGCGGCGCCGCCGCGGCGATCTCGGCCGTACGCGCGCCGACGCGCGGATGGATGATCGCCTCCAGACGGCGGCGCGCACCCTCATCGGCGAAAACCCGGCGGGCCAAGGCGGCGCGGTCCACCGACCCGTCCGCGGCGAGGATCTCCGGGCCGAACGCGGCCACGACCTCCGCCAGTCCGTCCGTACCCGGGGCGATCACCTCGCGGGCGAGCGCGTCCGAGTCGATGACGATCGCGCCCAGCTCGGCGAGGCGCGTGGCGACGGCCGTCTTGCCGGCGCCGATGCCACCGGTGAGTCCCACGAACAGCATGGCGCCAGTCTGGCACCTCCCCTGAGCCCGGCCGACGCCGCACCGCGACGCGTGACGGCGGGCGGCCCATGACGGGCCCACCTCACGGCGTGATCAACTCACCGAACCCCGTGACCATCCCGGCCAGGTGCGCACTTTGGCGGCTATCCCGGTCCGCATGACGTGCGAAGTGCGCACTTTGCAGGCTCGGGCGGCGGGCGCGGGTAGGCCCCCGCGGGCGCGGGGCCACGCGGGCGGGCAGGTTCGGGAACGCGAACGGCCGGTCGGGACTGGGTCCCGACCGGCCGTTGTGGTGTTGCGCTAGACCTTGCCGCCCGCGAGCTTCTCCTTGAGGGCAGCGAGCGCCTCGTCGGTGGCGAGGGTGCCCTGGGGCTCCTCGGCCGGCTTGGCGGGCGTCGTGGACGACGCACCGCCGGTGGTGGCGCCGGCCGGCGTGGCCGGGGCCTCGGCGTCGGCCTGGCGGGCCGTCTGCACCTGCTTGGTGTGGGCCTCCCAGCGCACGCGGGCCTCGGCGTACTGCCGCTCCCACTCCTCGCGCTGCTTGTCGAAGCCCTCGAGCCACTCCCCGGTCTCCGGGTCGAAGCCGTCCGGGTAGACGTAGTTGCCCTCGGCGTCGTACGTGGCGGCCATGCCGTAGAGGGTCGGGTCGAAGTGCTCCTCGCCCTCGACGAAGCCCTCGTTGGCCTGCTTGAGCGACAGCGAGATCCGGCGACGCTCCAGGTCGATGTCGATGACCTTGACCATGACGTCCGAGCCGACCTGCACGACCTGCTCCGGGATCTCCACGTGGCGCTCGGCCAGCTCGGAGATGTGCACCAGGCCCTCGATGCCGTCCTCGACGCGCACGAACGCGCCGAACGGCACCAGCTTGGTGACCTTGCCCGGCACGATCTGCTGGATCGCGTGGGTGCGGGCGAACTGGCGCCACGGGTCTTCCTGGGTCGCCTTCAGCGACAGCGAGACGCGCTCGCGGTCCAGGTCGACGTCGAGCACCTCGACCTCGACCTCCTGGCCGACCTCGACAACCTCGGACGGGTGGTCGATGTGCTTCCAGGAGAGCTCGGACACGTGCACGAGGCCGTCCACGCCGCCAAGGTCGACGAACGCGCCGAAGTTGACGATCGAGGACACGACGCCCTTGCGGACCTGGCCCTTGGCGAGCTTGTTGAGGAACTCGCTGCGCACCTCGGACTGGGTCTGCTCGAGGTAGGCCCGGCGGGACAGGACCACGTTGTTGCGGTTCTTGTCCAGCTCGATGATCTTGGCCTCGAGCTCGCGGCCGACATACGGCTGCAGGTCGCGGACACGACGCATCTCGACGAGCGAGGCGGGCAGGAAGCCGCGCAGCCCGATGTCGAGGATGAGGCCACCCTTGACCACCTCGATGACGGAGCCCCGGACCACACCGTCCTCGTCCTTGATCTTCTCGATGGTGCCCCACGCGCGCTCGTACTGCGCACGCTTCTTCGAGAGGATCAGGCGGCCCTCCTTGTCCTCCTTCTGGAGAACCAGGGCCTCGATGTGGTCGCCAACCGAGACGACCTCCGACGGGTCAACGTCGTGCTTGATCGACAACTCGCGCGAGGGAATGACACCCTCGGTCTTGTAGCCGATGTCGAGCAGGACCTCGTCCCGGTCGACCTTGACGACGGTGCCTTCGACAATGTCGCCGTCGTTGAAGTACTTGATGGTCGCGTCGATCGCGGCGAGGAACGCTTCCTCGGAACCGAGGTCGTCGACGGCGACCTTGCCGCTCGAGATGGTCTCGATGCTGCTCGTCATCTGGGCTGTTGCTCCGGTGGATTTGGGTGTCTAGAAGACCTGAAAGACGCCCGCGGGCCAGCCGCCGCGCATGACTTCCGCAACCACCGTTGATCACAGGAGTATGGAGACGACCGCGAACCTGCTCCCTGCCGAGGTTGCGGCCCACGAGTGCATCGAGAAGCTTACCCCGCGCATCAGCACGTGGTCCAACGTTCCCCCCACCCCAGATCGACCGCAGTGGCAGATCGGTGCGAAAACGTGACGAATGCCGGCCATACTCCGCCCCACCGACTCGTCGGAATACACGGTCAGCGCAAATTTCCGGGGTCAAGGTCACAGACGAAAATGGCTGTACCAGGAAGCAAGCGGCCCCGCAGCGGACTCCAGCCGCCCCACGCCTGATCGTGTCCCACCGGCCACTCCGGCTCCACGATGTCCAACAGTCGCAGCCCGGACCCAACGACGATCCGTACCCAGTCCCCGACCGTCCGGTGGTGCTCGACGTAGCTCGCGACCCCCTCCTCGTCCTGCTCGACGTACGGCAGGCGGTCGAAGTACGACTGAACGGCCGTCAGGCCCTCCTCGCCCGGATCGTCCGGAAAGCTCCACCGGACCGGGTGGGTCACCGAGAACACGAACCGCCCACCGGGCCGCAGCACCCGGGCCACCTCGGCACAGACCGCCCCGGCGTCCGCCACGAACGGGAGCGCCCCGTACGAGGAGCACACGGCGTCGAAGCTGCGCTCCGCGAACGGCAGGCGGCTCGCGTCGGCTTGGACGGCCGGCAGCCGTACGCCCGAGCGCCCGTCGAGCCTCCTCGAGTGCCACAGTTGCCGCGCGGACAGCTCGACCGCGACCGCCCGCGCGCCCCGCGCGACGAGCCACCGCCCGCACTGCCCGGCGCCGGACCCGATCTCCAGAACCCGCCGCCCGGCAACGTCCCCGAGCAGCGTCACGTCCGCCTCGTCGAGGCCCTCCGGACCCCAGACAAACCGGACATCGCCGAGGAAGGCGCCGTGCTCCGCCTGGTAGGCGTCGGCCGCCGCGTCCCACCACCAGTGATTGGCGCGGACGGTCTCGGCGGCGGTCGCCATCCGCCGAGCGACATGGGCCGCGTCCTCCGGATAGCTGGGCGGTTGGCCGCCCTGGTCGCCCGACTCAAGATCCGCGTCAGTCACCCCGACATTCTCCCCGAGTACCCGCTCCCCGCCCCGCCCGCCCGCCGCGCGCCGCGTCCCGCCCTCCGCACGCCGCGCCCCTCCCGCGGCCCGCTGCGCGCTGCGCGCCGGACGACGTTTGGACGGTTCCGCGTGTAATGCGATTCCGAATAACACGCCTTTCCGTCCAAACCGCCGGCCGGGGCCACGGGGCGCGCGTGGCGCGGGGCGCGAGGGGCGCGGGGCGCGCGTGGCGCGGGGCGCGAGGGCGCGGGGCGCGCGGCGGCGAAGTGCGCGCTTCGGTGGCTATGTCGGGGTGGTGAAGCAGCCCGGGTGCGCACCTTGGCGCAGAGGGGCGCACCTCGCCGTTGATGGTGTCCGGGACGGGGGCCGCCGGGACGTGTCAGTGGTCGGCGGCGTCCCAGTCGCGGCCCAGACCGAGGGAGACCTCGAGGGGTACGTCCAGGGGGTATGCTCCGCCCATCTGCTCGCGGACGAGCGCTTCGAGGGTGTCGCGTTCGCCGGGGGCCACTTCGAAGACGAGCTCGTCGTGCACCTGCAGGAGCATGCGGGAGCGGAGCTTGGCTTCGCGGATGGCCTCGTCGACGCGGAGCATGGCGACCTTGATGATGTCGGCGGCGCTGCCCTGGATGGGGGCGTTGAGCGCCATCCGCTCGGCCATCTCGCGCCGCTGGCGGTTGTCGGAGGTGAGGTCGGGCAGGTAGCGGCGGCGGCCGAGGACCGTCTCCGTGTAACCGTCCAGGCGCGCCCTGGCGACGACCGACTGCAGGTAGTCGCGCACGCCGCCGAAGCGGGAGAAGTATCCCTCCATGAGGGTGCGCGCCTCTTCGGTGGGGATGCCGAGCTGCTGGGACAGGCCGTACACGCTCAGGCCGTAGGCCAGGCCGTAGTTCATGGCCTTGATGCGGCGGCGCTGCTCGGGGACGACCTCCTCGATGGGCACGCCGAACACGGCCGACGCGGTCACCGCGTGGAAGTCGGCACCCGTGCGGAACGCCTCGATGAGCTTCTCGTCGGCCGACAGGTGCGCCATGATGCGCATCTCGATCTGGCTGTAGTCGGCCGTCATGAGGCTCTCGAAGCCCTCGCCCACGATGAAGGCGCGCCGGATGCGGCGGCCCTCCTCGGTGCGGATCGGCACGTTCTGCAGGTTGGGGTCGGTGCTCGACAGGCGGCCGGTGGCCGCGACCGTCTGGTAGAAGGTCGTGTGGATGCGCCCGTCGGGGCTGACCGACTTGAGCAGGCCGTCCACGGTCGACTTGAGCTTGGCCACGTCGCGGTGGCGCAGCAGGTGCTCCAGCAGGGGGTGGCCGGTCTGCGCGAACAGGCCCTGCAGCGCCTCGGCGTCCGTCGTGTACCCCGTTTTGATCTTCTTGGTCTTGGGCAGGTCCAGCTCGCCGAAGAGGATCTCCTGCAACTGCTTGGGCGAGCCGAGGTTGAACTCGCGGCCCACCACCGCGTACGCCGCCTGGGCAGCCGCCTTCACCTCCGCCGCGAAGGTGGCCTCCAGGTCCGACAGGTAGTGGGTGTCGGCGCCGATGCCGGCGGCCTCCATTGCCGCGAGCACGTCGACGAGCGGCTGCTCCACCTCGGCGAGCAGCCGGGCCGAGGAGCCGCCGTCGCGGTCCAGCTCGGCACGCAGGGCGTCGGCCAGGTCGAGGGTGGCGCGGGCGCGCAGCATGAGCTGCCGTTCGGCGGCATCGCTGTCGAGGCCCAGCCCGTCCAGGGTCGGCTGGGCGTGGTCGGTCTCCTCCACCCGCAGCTCCCGCTGCAGGTAGCGCAGCGCGAGGTCGACCAGGTCGTAGGAGCGCTGGTCCGGGCGGGCCAGGTAGGCGGCCAGCGCGGTGTCGGTCGCGACGCCCCGCAGGTGCCAGCCGTGTGCGGCCATCGCGAGCAGGGCCGGCTTGCTGTCGTGCAGGACCTTGGGCCGGGTCGGGTCGGCCAGCCACGCGGCGACGGCCGCCTCGTCGGCCTCGTCGAGGGCCGCCGGGTCGAACCAGCCCGCCGGCCCGTCCGCCGTCGCCACGGCGACGCCGGTCAGCGACCCCGTGCCCCGGCCGAACGTGCCGGCGACCGAGACGCCCACGGCGACACCGACGGGCGCGTGGGTGGCCAGCCAGCCGGCGACCGTCCCGGCGTCCAGCACGACACCGTCAAGGTCGAAGCCCGCCTCCGCCTCCGGCTCGACCGCGTCCAGGTACTGGTAGAGGCGGTCGCGCAGGATCCGGAACTGGAGCGTGTCGAAGACCTGGTGGACCGCCTCGCGGTCCCACCCGTGCCAGGCCAGGTCGGTGGGGCCGACCGGCAGCTCAAGGTCGTCGACGAGCCGGTTGAGCTCGTAGTTGCGCAGCACCCCGGCCAGGTGGGCGCGAACGTTCTCGCCGGCCTTGCCCTTGATCTGGTCGACGCCGGCCACCAGGCCCTCGAAGTCACCGAACTGGTTGATCCACTTCGCGGCGGTCTTCTCCCCCACACCCGGCACGCCGGGCAGGTTGTCGCTGGACTCACCGACCAGTGCGGCGATGGCCCGGTAGTGCTTGGGGGGCACCCCGTAGCGCGCGGTCACGGCCGCCGGGTCCATCCGGACCACCTCGGACACGCCGCGCTTGGGGTAGATAACCGTGCAGTCGTCCGTGACGAGCTGGAACGTGTCGCGGTCACCGGTGCTGATGAGCACCTGCATGCCCGCCTCGCAGCCCTGCCGGGCCAGCGTGGCGATCACGTCGTCCGCCTCGTACCCCTCTTTTTCGATCACCGGGATGCGAAGCGCGGCGAGCACCTCCTGCACGAGGCTGACCTGGCCCTTGAAGTCCGAGGGCGTCTCGGACCGGTTGGCCTTGTATTCCGGGTAGGTCTCCGTGCGGAACGAGCGGCGCGACACGTCGAAGGCCACGGCGATGTGGGTGGGCTTCTCGTCGCGGAGCGCGTTGATGAGCATGGACGTGAAGCCGTAGACCGCGTTCGTCGGCTGGCCCGTGGAGGTGGAGAAGTTCTCCACGGGCAGCGCGAAGAAGGCGCGGTAGGCCAGCGAGTGTCCGTCGACCAGCAGGAGTCTCGGCTTTTCCGTCACGGGCCTACCCTAGCCCTCACGTCCGACGAAACTAGCCGCCCAGGTACGCCTTGACGATGTCGTCATCCTGGCGGAGTTCGGCGGCCGACCCGGCCAGCTTGAGCGTGCCGGACTCCAGCACGTAGGCCCGGTCGGCGATGCCCAGTGCCGCCAGCGCGTTCTGCTCCACGAGCAGCACGGTGGTGCCCTGCTCCCGGATCCGCTTGATCGTGTCGAAGATCAGATCCACGAGTACGGGCGCCAGGCCCATCGACGGCTCGTCGAGCAGGAGCAGCTTCGGCCGGGCCATGAGCGCCCGGGCGACGGCCAGCATCTGCTGCTCGCCGCCGGACATCGTGCCGGCCTTCTGCGCGATGCGCTCCCGCAGCCGCGGGAACAGTTCGAGCATCCGCTCCTTGTCGGCCGCGATCTCCGCCTTGTCCTTGCGCAGGAAGGCGCCGAGGTCGAGGTTCTCCGACACGGTCATCTTCGGGAAGATGCGCCGGCCCTCCGGCGACTGGGCGATGCCCAGCCCCACGATGTCGTGGGCGTTGATCCCGTCGATGCGCCTGCCCAGGAACGTGACATTGCCCTTGCGCGGCTTGAGCAGGCCCGAGATGGTCCGCAGGGTGGTGGACTTGCCGGCGCCGTTGGAGCCGATCAGTGTGACGATCTCGCCCTCGTTGACGTCGATCGTCACGCCCTTCACCGCGGCGATGTTGCCGTAGTAGACGTGGATGTCATTCAGCGTCAGCATCGGCCCTGTCGCGCCCGTCATGCCGCCACCTCGCTTCGCCCGGCGTCGCCGTGACCGACCCCGAGCTTGATGATGCCCTCGCTCCGCTCGGTCATGCCCCACTCTCCTTGCCCGCGGTGCCCAGGTACGCCTCGATGACCCTGTCGTTGGTCCGGATCTGCTCGGGCGAGCCCTCGGCGATCTTCTCGCCCCGGTCGAGCACCGTGATGTGCTCGGACACGCGCATGACCACGCTCATGTCGTGCTCGATGAGCAGCAGCGACAGGCCCTTCTCGTCGCGCACCCGGTGGACGAACTCAGTGAACTGCGCGGACTCGCGCGGGTTCATGCCGGCCGTCGGCTCGTCCAGGAGCAGCACCTTCGGCCTGAGCGCCAGTGCCCGGGCGACCTCCAGGCGACGCTGGTCGCCGTAGGAGAGGTTGCGGGCGTACTCGCCGGCGGTCTTGCCGATGCCGACGAAGTCGAGCAGCTCCAGGGCGGTCTCGTGCGCCTCCTTCTCCTCGCGGCGCTGCCGCGGGGTACGCAGGACGGTGCCGAAGACCCCGGACTTCAGGTGGCTGTGCATGGCCACCTTGACGTTCTCCTCGGCGGTCATGAGGCCGAACAGCCGGATGTTCTGGAACGTGCGCGCGAGCCCCAGGTCGGCGACCCGGTGCGGCGGCAGCCCCGTGATGTCACGCCCGCCCAGCAGGACGTACCCGGCGGCCACCTTGTACAGGCCCGTGAGCGCGTTGAAGAACGTGGTCTTGCCCGCGCCGTTGGGACCGATGAGGCTGACGATGCCACCGTTGGGCACGGTGAAGTTGACCCCGTTGACGGCGATCAGGCCGCCGAATTGCACCTTGATGCCCTCGGCGTGCAGCGCCGCCGCCGGCGCGTCCGGCACCACCGGTCCGGTGGGTTCCACCGCCGCGGTCATGACCGCTTCCCTTCGTCCGTCGTTGCCTCGCCCGCCACCTCGACGTCGGGCAGTGCCTCCAACTCCGGTGCCTGCGCTTCCATGTCGGCGCCCAGCGACTCCGCCTCGGTGCGGCCCGGCTCGCGCAGCACCAGCCGGGTGCGCGCTTCAGGCAGGATGCCTTCGCGCCGGAACAGCATCATCAGCACCAGCACAGCACCGAACAGCAGGAAGTTGAAGCTCGGGAAGTCGATATTGGTCCCGAAGGACTCGTTGAACGCGTTGCCGGCCTGCGGCAGGCCCGTCGAGTTCACCCACGAGATGGCGAACGCGCCGAGGATGACGCCCCAGACGTTGCCCATGCCGCCGAGTACGACCATCGCGAGCAGGATGATCGAGATGTCGAACTTGAAGCGGTCGGGCAGCACGCCGTTGATGTGGATGGCGAACGCCGCGCCGCCGAACCCGCCCGCGATGGCGCCGACGGCGTAGGCCGACAGCTTGGTGCGCATCAGCGGTACGCCCATGGCGCTGGCGGCCAGTTCGTCCTCGCGGATGGCCAGCCAGGCCCGGCCGAGCCGGCCCTCGCGCAGCCGCAGCGACACGAACACGATGATCACGACCAGGAAGACGAAGATCACGTACTTGGAGAGGTGATCGAAGACGCCGAGGTTGCGGAAGCCGACGCCGCTCTTGTCGAAGGCCGCGGCCTCCACCGGGTCCACCGGCAGGATGCCCTTGGTCCCGTTCGTCAGGTTGAAGCCGGTCTGCAAGAAGTTGTCGCCGTTGTAGAAGAGCTGCGGGATGATCTCACCGAAGCCCAGCGTGACGAGGGCCAGGTAGTCGCTGCGCAGCCGCAGGGTGGGCGCACCGATGAACACGCCCATGAGCGCGCATAACGCCCCCGCGATGACCAGGACTATCCAGAAGTTGATATGGATGCCGCGCTGTCCGGCGGGGGCCGTGCCCAGGATGTTGATGTCGACCTGCTGGAAGAACGCCGACATCAGCCAGCCGACCGTGTACCCGCCGATCGCCCAGAAGGCGACGAAGCCCAGGTCGAGCAGGCCGGCGTAGCCGACGACGATGTTGAGGCCGAGCGCGCACATGATCCATACGAGCGACTCGTTCATCGAGGCGATGGACAGCCAGCGCTGGACCCACGCCTTGAAGTCCGGGTCGACCGGACCGTAGTAGACGAAGTAGTAGAGCGCGAACAGGGCCAGCGCGGCGATGGCGAAGCCCAGCGGCCACCGGGCCGAGTGGGGCAGCGCGAAGCGCCGGCGGGTCGGTGGTACGACGGACATGGTTTCGCTGCTCACGCCTACACCTTCTCCCCGACGGAGCTACCCAGCAGGCCGGCGGGCCGGAACACCATCACCAGGATGAGGATGGTGAAGACCACGGTCGCCGAGTACTTCTGGCCGAGCCCGACGCCGTCGTTGATGCCCTGGATCAGGCCGATGAGCACGCCGCCGAGCACGGCGCCCGGCAGGTTGCCGATGCCGCCCAGCACCGCGGCGGTGAAGGCCACGAGGCCGAGCTGGAAGCCCAGGTCGTACCGGGTCGTACCGATCGTCTGCTGGTACATGACGCCGGCGACGCCCGCGAGCGCGCCGCCGACCGCGAAGGTGAACGAGATCGTGCGGTTGACGTTGATGCCCATGAGGCGGGCCGCGTCCTGGTCCTGCGCGGTGGCGCGCATCGCCTTGCCCGCGCGGGTCTTCGTGACCACCCAGGTGAGCAGGAGCAGCACCGGGATGGTCACCGCCAGCACCACGAAGAAGGTGTAGCGGATCTCGACGCCGGCGATGTTGAGCGCGCCCTGCGGGAGCAGGCTCGGCCACCCCGTCTTCTGCATCGAGCCGTTCCACTTCAGGCCGACCCACTGCAGGATGAAGCTGATGCCGACGGCGGTGATGAGCGGCGCCAGCTTGGGCGCGCGGCGCAGCCGCCGGTACGCGAAGAACTCGATCGTCACGTTGATGCTGGCGCAGAACGCGGCGACGGCGACCAACGCGAGAATGAAGGACAGCCAGCCGACCAGGCTCACGCCGGTGACGGTCTGGCCGAGGATCGTGACGAGCACCAGCCCGCTGAACAGTGTGCCGAGCATGAACAGGTCGCCGTGGGCGAAGTTGATCAGCTCGATGATGCCGTAGACGAGGGTGTAGCCGAGCGCGATGAGCGCGTACAGGGCGCCATTACTGAGTCCGGCGACCGCCGACGAGAAGAACAGGACGGGCTCGGTCGCGATCTCCCAGCCGAGCCAGATAACCGTCGGGACGATGATGGCGATCGCCGCTGCCCAGTACGCGTACGTCCGGATCTGTTGTCCCAGACGTGGGCGCGGGTTCGCGGCCACGGATGTTGTCACGGGGTGCTCCTACGTTCCGCCGGCCAGGGGTAGTGCCGGGTCAGGCGCCGCCGGTGCGGCACCCCGGGAAGGGGTGCCGCACCGTCGGCGTGGTGACTGTTTGTCAGGGAAGCGGCCAGGGCTTGACGAACTTCTCGGCACCGGAGGTCATCTGCAGGACCGAGAGGTCGCGCACGTTGATGTCACCGGTCGCCGGGTCGATCTTCAGATCCTTGCCCAGCACCGCGTCGGCGGCGGAGATGCTGATGCCGGCGCCCGAGAAGACCTGCGAGTTGACGCCCTTGCGGGTGCCGTCCGACTTCTCGATCGCGGCCAGGATGACCTGCAGGGCCTGCACGCCGTAGAGGACGTACGAGCTGGCCGGCTCCTTGCCGTACTTGGCGGCGTAGTCCGCGAGCAGCTTGGAGCCCTTGCCACCGGCCGACTTCAGCTGCGAGGCGTCGAGGCCCGCGAAGGTGAGGTAGGTGCCCTCGCCCGCCGGGAGCTTCTGGAAGTCCTCGTAGCCGGTGAAGCCGTCGGGGCCGATCAGCTTGACGGCGCCCTTGTTGTCACCGAGGACGGCCACCTTGTCCTTGACGAGCTGGCCACCGTTGTTGTCGTAGATGCCGCCCAGGTAGACGCAGTCGGCGCCGGCCGACTTGATCTTCTGCATGAGGGCGGTGTAGTTCGTGGCCTTCGCGTCCCACGCTTCGTTGGCGAGCACCTGGATGCCCTGCTTGGCGGCCTCGTCGGCGAACGCCTTCGCGACACCCTGACCGTACGTCTGGTTGTCGTTGAGGACGAAGCACTTCTTGACCTGGAGGTCCTTGGAGGCGAACTGCGCCGCGGCCGCGCCCTGGTAGTCGTCAGTGGTGATGACGCGGGCGTAGCTGCGGGTGCCCGACGGGAAGAACTTCTCCGGCTCGCCCGGCTCCCACGCCTTCGTCAGGCCCGGGTTGGTGTTCGCGTGCGACACCATGAGCAGCGGGCCGTCGGGGGCCTGGTTGAGCGTGCCCACCTGGAGCTTCGCGCAACCCGAGTTGTAGGTGCCCATGACCGCGACCTCGTCAGCGTTGTTCACGTGGTCGGTCGCGTTCTTCGAGCAGGTCGCGTCGTCCCAGCCACCCTTTGCGGCGGTCGAGTCGTCGTATTTCTGCAGCTTGACCGTGTAGTTGCCGGCCTTGCCGCCAATCTGGTCCAAGTACAGCTGCATCGCGTTGTACGTCGCCTCGGACGTGTCCGCGGAAGCGCCCTGGAAGGGCAGGTCGACGCCGATGATCAGGGTCTTGCCCCCCGAGTCACCGCCCGTCTCGTTCTCGCTGGCGCAGCCTGCCGCCACGAGGGCGATAGCACCGAGCGCCGCTACGGCCTTCAACCGCCTGTTCATCCACATCCCTCTCACTCGTCTTACGCCGGCTGGCCGGGGGTGGTGACTCCGACCCGCTGGTCGCGTGCCGCGCCAGGCCGACGGGAACTGATCCTTCAACTGGGAGGTTTCCGCAGCGTTTCCGCCCGGCCACTTGGTGATCTCGTGGCGTGGGTGGGCACGTGATGACCACGACGATCGCGGTCCTCCTGTCCGGGTCGGTCCTGCCGGCGAGCCGCGGGCAAGCATTACGCTGCCGCGTCGTGCGGCCGAACGTAAGCTGCGTCACATTGGGTGTCAAGCATTGCGACCGGCCGGAAGGCAATATCAACCAAGCCGTGACACAGCTGTGGCCGGGGTGACGCGACACCCCGGCCACAGCCGCATAATCTCCGGGCTAACGCGGCCCGGGCGCGATGATCACTGGCTCTGGGACCCCGAGCCGGGCAGATCCTCCGCGAGGATGCGATCGGCGACCTCGCGCATGGTCATCCGGTGGTCCATCGCCGTGCGCTGGATCCACTTGAACGCCTCGGGCTCGTTCATCGCGTACGCGATCATGAGCTTGCTCTTGGCGCGCTCGACGGCCTTGCGGGTCTCCAGCCGGTCGGTGAGCGAGGCGACCTCGGCCTCCAGCGCGGCCACCTCGGCGAAGCGGGACAGCGCCACCTCGATGGCCGGGACCAGGTCGGTCTTCTGGAAGGGCTTCACCAGGTACGCCATCGCGCCGGCGCTGCGGGCGCGCTCGACGAGGTCGCGCTGGCTGAACGCGGTCAGGATGACGACAGCGGCAAGCCGGGGGCCGGCGATCTTCTCGGCGGCCGCGAGGCCATCCATGATCGGCATTTTGATATCGAGGATCACGAGGTCGGGGCGGAGATCCTCGGCCAGCTTCACCGCGGTCTCACCGTCGCCAGCCTCGCCGACGACGTCGTAGCCCTCCTCGACGAGCATCTCGCGGAGGTCCAGCCGGATCAGCGCCTCGTCCTCGGCGATGAGCACCCGACGGCTCTGCACCTCGGTCACACGTACCCCCAGAGCATCAAGATCATGTCGTCGGCCTCGGGTTGATGCCGGTGCGCCTAGACTAACGGTTACGCTATTGCAGCCCTCGTCCCCGTATCCCAACCGGCAGAGGAACGGAGCTCAAACCTCCGACAGTGTGGGTTCAAATCCCACCGGGGACACAATCGCCTCAGCTTTTCGGACATCGTCACGGCTGGAAGCGGTATCCCATGCCCGGCTCCGTGAGCAGGTGGCGTGGCCGCGCCGGGTCGTCCTCCAGCTTGCGCCGCAGCTGGGCGACGTACTGGCGCAGGTACTGCGTCTCGTTGAGGTACGTCGGGCCCCACACCGCCTCCAGCAGCTCGCGGTGCCCGACGAGGGCGCCGGCGCTGCGGGTCAGCACCTCCAGCAGGCGCCACTCCGTGCGGGTCAGGTGCTGGGTCGCCGCGCCGTGCCGAGCGACCCGGGCCGCGAGATCCACCTCGTACTGCCCGATGCGGTACGTGCCGGGCGGCTGCGGCGTCCCGTGGCGGCGGACGACCGCCCGCATCCGGGCCAGCAGCTCGTCGATGCCGAACGGCTTGGTCACGTAGTCGTCCGCCCCCGCGTCGAGCGCGTCCACCTTCTCCGGGCCGCTCGCGCGCCCCGACAGCACGAGGATCGGCACGGTGCTCCACGCGCGAAGCCGCCGGATCACCTCGACGCCGTCCATGTCGGGCAGGCCCAGGTCGAGGACCACCAACTCCGGGTGGCCGGACGCGGCGGCGGCCAGCGCGGCGGCCCCGTCGGCCGCGCCGATCACCTCGTACCTGTGGGCGCGCAGGGTGATCCGCAGGGCCCGCAGGATCTGCGGCTCGTCGTCGACCACGAGCACCCGGGTCACGGCGCCGCCACCGTCGGCAGGCTGAGGATCATGGTGAGCCCGCCGCCGGGCGTGCTGTCCGGCTCCAGGTTGCCGCCCATGGCCTGCGCGAGGCCCCGCGACAGCGCGAGGCCCAGCCCGATGCCGGTGGCGTTGTCCCGGTCCCCGAGCCGCTGGAACGGCAGGAACACCCGGTCGCGGTCGGCCGGCGGGATGCCCGGCCCGTGATCGACGACGCGCACCTGCATGCGCCCATCGTGGACACTGGCCATGATCAGCGGGGGGCGGTCGGGCGGGCTGTAGCGCAGCGCGTTGGCGAGCACGTTCACCAGGATGCGCTCCAGCAGCGCGGGATCGGCGTACACCTCCGGCAGGTCGTCGGGGACGGCCAGGCGCACGTCGCCCGCCGCGTCGCCCAGATCGTCGACCGCCCGCGGCACGGCCTCGGCGACGCTGAGGGCCTGCGGGTGCACGCCGAGCGCGCCGGCCTGCAGCCGGCTCATGTCGAGCAGGTTCTCCACGAGCCGGGTCAGCTTGTCGATCGACTCCTCGGCGGTGGCCAGCAGCTCCTCCCGGTCCTCGGCCGGGAACTCCACGTCCGGACTGCGCAGGCTGCCCACGGCCGCCTTCGCCGAGGCGAGCGGGGTGCGCAGGTCGTGGCTCACGGCCGACAGCAGCGCGGCGCGCAGCCGGTCGGCGTCGGCCAGCTCGCCCGCCGCGGCGGCCTGCTCGGCCAGGCGCTGCTGGCGCAGCGCGATCGCGGCCTGCGCGGCGAACGCCTCGACGATGCGCCGGTCGGCCGCCGCGAGTGGCTCACCCCGCAGGACCAGCGCCAGGCCGTCATCCACGGGTACGTCCGTCTGGCCCTCGGCCGGCGCGGCGCAGGCGTCCCCCACGCTCGCCGCGACGGCCCACGCGGTCGGGTCCCGGCGCACGTCCGGCGTCAGCGGCTGGCCGGGGCGCAGTTCCAGCAGGCTCACCCCCGCCAGGCCGAACGTCTCGCGCAGCCGCTCCAGCAGCGCGGGCAGCGGCTGTTGCCCGCGCAGCACGCTGCCGGCGACGATGGCGAGCGTCTGCGCCTCAGCGTGCGCGCGGGCCGCCTCCCGGGTGCGCCGCGCCGCCAGGTCGACCACGGTGGCCACCGCGGCGGCGACGACGAGGAAGACCACGAGCGCGAGCACGTTCTCCCGCTCGGCGATCGTGAACCCGGCCAGCGGCGGCGTGAAGAAGTAGTTGATCAGTAGGAAGCCGCCCACGGCCGCGACCAGGGCGGGAGCCAGCCCACCGACCAGGGCCACCGCCACGACGAGCGACAGGAACAGCAGCATGGTGCTGGGCAGCGAGACGTCGGCACGCAACCGGTCCAGCACCACGGTCAGCAGCGGCAGGCCCAGCGCGGCGACCGCGAAGCCGGAAAGCCGCCGCCGCGCCGACAGGCCGCGGCCGGTCGCGGCCGACCGGCGGCCCCGGTTCGCCCGCTCGTGCGTGACGAGGTGCACGTCGATGGAGCCGGACGCGGCGGCCGTCGTGACGCCGACGCCGCGCGAGAACACCTGCGCGAACCGGCCGCGCCGGCTCGCGCCGAGGACGAGCTGGGTGGCGTTGACCCCGCGCGCGAAGTCGAGCAACGCGGTCGGCACGTCCGCGCCGACCACCTGGTGGTAGGTGCCGCCCAGGCTCTCCACGAGTACCCGCTGGCGGGCCAGCAGCGCGGAGTCCGCGCCGGCCAGCCCGTCGTTGCGGGCGACATGGACGGCGAGCAGGTCGGCGCCCTTGGTCCGGGCGGCGACGCGCGCGGCCCGGCGCACGAGCGTGTCGCCCTCCGGTCCGCCGGTCAGCGCCACCACCACCCGTTCGCGTGCCTCCCAGGTCGCGTCGATGCCGTGGTCGGCCCGGTACCGGTCGAGCTCGTCGTCCACCCGGTCGGCCAGCCACAGCAGGGCCAGCTCGCGCAGCGCGGTCAGGTTGCCGACCCGGAAGTAGTTGCCCAGAGCGGCATCGACCCGCTCGGGCCGGTAGACGTTGCCGTGCGCCATCCGGCGGCGCAGGGCCTCCGGCGTCATGTCGACCAGCTCGATCTGCTCGGCCCGGCGCACCACCTCGTCCGGTACGGTCTCCCGCTGCGGTACGCCCGTGATCTGGTGGACCACGTCGTTGAGCGATTCCAGGTGCTGGATGTTGACCGTGGTGAGCACGGTGATGCCCGCGTCGAGCAGCGCCTCGATGTCCTGCCACCGCTTGGTGTGGCGGGTGCCGGGCACGTTGGTGTGCGCCAGCTCGTCGACGAGGGCCACCTCGGGCCGGCGGGCCAGGACGGCGTCGAGGTCCAGCTCGGTGAACACCACGCCCCGGTGGGTCAGCTCCCGGCGCGGCACGATCTCGAGCCCGGCCAGCAGCGCCGCCGTGTTCGGCCGGTCGTGGGTCTCCACGAGACCGACGACCACGTCCGTGCCGCGCCGCGCGCGGCGGCGGCCCTCCTCCAGCATCCGGTACGTCTTGCCGACGCCCGGTGCGGCACCCAGGTAGACGCGCAGCTGGCCGCGTGCCATGGCGAGGGCCCCCTTTCCGTACCCAATCTAGCCCCGGGCCGGGTGGCGCCGGTCGAGGTCGACATTGAGTTCGAGGACATTGACCCCGGGCTCGCCGAGGAAGCCGAGCGCCGGTCGGGCCGTGTGCGCGGCAATGAGGTCCCGCACGACCGCCACGTCGACGCCGCGTTCGCGCGCCACGCGGGGCGCCTGCAGGGTGGCGTACGCGACGCTGATGTGCGGGTCCAGCCCGCTGCCGCTGGCGGTCACCGCGTCGGCCGGTACGGCCGGGTGGGCGGGCGCGTCGCCCCGTACGGGCGTGACGACCGCGGCGGCGTAGTCCGCGCCGGGCGTCGCGCACTCGACCGCCACGCCCGCGTAGGCCGCCAGGAACGGCGTCGCCGGGCACGGCTCGTTGAGGCTGACCGCGCGGGTGACCGGCCCGGCCGCGCCGCCGCGGTGGAACACCGCCAGCACGGCACCGACCCCGCCGGCCGTGCAGTACGGGCGCCGGCCGTCCACTCCCTCCCGTTCGCCGATCGCGCGGCTGCGGGCGCAGACCTGGGTCAGCAGGCTCAGCCGGCCGCCGGCCGGGTCGTCGACGATGTCCTCGGGACCGAGGTTGCTGGCCGAGGTCGCGGTGGGGTCGTAGCCGGAGCCGGCCGCGGACGGGCGCGGCTGCACGTACCCGGAAAGGGGTTTTCCGGTGCCGTCCGTGAACAGCTGTCCGATGAGGCGGCTGCCCACGATCGTGCCGTCGACCGTGATGAGCGATCCGTCGGCGCGCTCTGCCAGGCCCGGCAGCCGGGCGGCCCCGGTGACGGCCAGCGGGTACGCGATGCCGAGCAGTGCGGTGAGGACGAGCAGCGCGCGCAGCGCCGCGAGGTGTGGGCCGAGCCAGGACGGTACGCGCATCAGGAGATCCCCGGGATGGACGAGATGATGAGGTCGATGAGCTTGATGCCGACGAACGGGGCGATGACCCCGCCCACGCCGAAGACGAGCAGGTTGCGGCGCAGCAGCACGGCCGCCCCGCCCGGCCGGTAGCGGACCCCGCGCAACGCGAGCGGGATCAGCGCGACGATGACGAGGGCGTTGAAGATGACCGCGGCCAGGATCGCCGAGGTCGGGCTCGCCAGCCGCATGATGTTGAGCGTCTCCAGGCCCGGGTAGACGACCACGAACATCGCCGGGATGATCGCGAAGTACTTCGCGATGTCGTTGGCGATGGAGAACGTGGTCAGCGCGCCACGGGTGATCAGCAACTGCTTGCCGATCGCCACGATCTCGATGAGCTTCGTGGGGTCGGAGTCCAGGTCGACCATGTTGCCGGCCTCCTTGGCCGCCGACGTGCCGGTGTTCATGGCGACGCCGACGTCGGCCTGGGCCAGCGCGGGGGCGTCGTTCGTGCCGTCGCCCGTCATCGCGACGAGGTTGCCGCCCGCCTGCTCCCGCCGGATGAGGGCGAGTTTGTCCTCGGGCGTGGCCTCGGCGAGGAAGTCGTCCACGCCGGCCTCCGCCGCGATCGCCCGCGCGGTCACCGGGTTGTCGCCGGTGATCATCACCGTTCGGATGCCCATCCGGCGCATCTCGTCGAAGCGCTCGCGCATGCCGTGCTTGACGACGTCCTTGAGGTGCACGACGCCCAGCGCGCGGGCGGGCCCGTCGCCGACGCGTTCGGCGACGACCAGCGGGGTGCCCCCGGAGCCGGAGATGCCGTCGACCAGCTCGCCCACCTGGGCGGTGGGGTGACCGCCGTGGGCGCGTACCCACGCCATGACCGCGGTGGCCGCGCCCTTGCGGATCTGCCGGTCGCCGACGTCCACTCCGGACATGCGGGTCTGCGCGGTGAACGGCACCCAGGTGGCCGCCGACAGCTCGCCCGGGTCGCGCTCGCGCAGCCCGTGGCGCTGCTTGGCGTACACGACGATGGACCGGCCCTCCGGCGTCTCGTCGGCCAGGCTCGACAGCTGGGCCGCGTCGGCGAGTTCGGCCACGTCGACGCCGTCGACGGGCGCCAGGTCGCTGGCCTGCCGGTTGCCCAGGGTGATCGTGCCGGTCTTGTCGAGCAGCAGGGTGGTCACGTCGCCGGCCGCCTCGACGGCCCGGCCGCTCATGGCGAGCACGTTGCGCCGCACGAGCCGGTCCATGCCGGCGATGCCGATCGCCGACAGCAGCGCCCCGATCGTCGTCGGGATGAGGCACACGAGCAGCGAGACGAGCACGATGCCGGTGACCCCGTCGGCGGTCAGCGCGAGGCTGTCCGGCGCGAACCCCGCGACAGCCTTGCTGTAGATCGCCAGGGGTTGCAGCGTCGCGACGGCCAGCAGGAACACCAGCGTCAGCGTGGCGAGCAGGATGTTGAGCGCGATCTCGTTCGGCGTCTTCTGCCGGTTGGCGCCCTCCACCAGGGCGATCATGCGGTCCACGAAGCTCTCGCCGGGCCGCTGTGTGATCCGCACGACGATGCGGTCGGAGAGCACCCGCGTGCCGCCGGTGACGGCGCTGCGGTCACCGCCGGACTCGCGGATCACCGGCGCCGACTCGCCCGTGATGGCCGACTCGTCGACGCTCGCGATGCCCTCGACCACGTCCCCGTCGCCGGGGATGGTCTGGCCGGCCTCGACCACGACGATGTCGCCGGGCCGCAGGTCGGCCGCGCCGACCTGCTGCTCGACCGGCGCGGCGGCGCCGGGCGCCCAGTCGACCAGCCGCCGGGCCACGGTGTCGCGCCTGGCCTGGCGCAGGCTGGCCGCCTGGGCTTTGCCCCGGCCCTCGGCGACCGCCTCGGCCAGGTTGGCGAACAGGACGGTCAGCCACAGCCAGCCGGTGATGAGCCAGGCGAACAGGCTCGGCCGCGCGACGGCGAGCACCGTGGTGAAGAGCGAACCGACCGCGACGATGAACATGACGGGGTTGCGCCACAGGGTGGCGGGGTTGAACTTGCGCAGGGCGTCGGGCAGCGCGGCCCACACGAGCGGTCCCATGGGAGTCCTTGTCATCACAGGCCCTCCGCGAGAGGGCCCAGCGCGAGGGCGGGCAGGAAGGTGAGCGCCACGACGATGAGGGTCACGCCGACGACCAGACCGACGAAGAGCGGTTGGTACGTGCGCAGTGTGCCGGCCGAGGCGGGTACGGGCTGCTGGCGGGCCAGCGCGCCCGCGAGCCCGAGCACGAACACGATCGGCAGGAACCGGCCGAGCGCCATGCACAGTCCCAGGACGGTGTTGTAGAAGGTCGTGTTGGCGGACAGCCCCGCGAAGGCCGAGCCGTTGTTGTTGGCGGCGGACGTGACGGCGTAGAGCACCTCGGTCAGGCCGTGCGGGCCGCCGTTGAGCATCGACGACCGGCCCACGGACATCGCGACCGCGGTACCGGTCAGCACGAGCGCGGGCGTGACGAGCAGGTATAGCGACGCGAACTTGATCTCACGCGGGCCGATCTTCTTGCCGAGGTACTCCGGCGTGCGGCCCACCATGAGGCCGGCCACGAACACCGTGATCACGGCCAGGATCAGCATCCCGTACAGGCCGGAACCGGTGCCGCCGGGCGCGACCTCGCCCAGCATCATGTTGACCAGCGGCACCATGCCGCCCAGCGCCGTGTACGAGTCGTGGAACGAGTTCACCGCCCCGGTCGACGTCAGCGTCGTGACGGCCGCGAAGACGGCCGACTGGACGACGCCGAAGCGGGTCTCCGTCCCCTCGGTCGCCGCGCCGACGGCCTGCGGCACCGTGCCGCCGTGGGCCGCCTGGAACGCGGTCACCGCCACGACGCTCGCGACCGCGAGGATCGCCATGATCGACGCGATGGCCAGGCCCTGGCGCCGGTCGCCCACCATGCGGCCGAACACGCGCGGCAGGCTGGCCGGAATGAGCAGGATCAGGAACAACTGCACCCAGTTGGTCCAGCCGGTCGGGTTCTCGAAGGGGTGCGCCGAGTTGACGTTGTAGAAGCCGCCGCCGTTGGTGCCCAGCACCTTGATGACCTCCTGGCTGGCCACCGGCCCGCCCGTGAGGTGCTGCGCGGCACCGGCCACGGTCGTGGCGTCCGTGCCGGCCGACAGGTTCTGCACCACCCCGCCGGCCACCAGGACGAGCGCGCCGACGGCGGCCACCGGCAGCAGCACCCGCAGGCTCACGCGTACGAGGTCGACCCAGAAGTTGCCGAGCTGGTCGGTGCGCGAGCGGGCGAAGCCGCGCACCAGCGCGAGCGCCACGGCGACGCCGACCGCAGCGGAGGCGAAGTTCTGCACCGCGAGCCCGGCCATCTGCACGAGGTGGCCCATCGTGGTCTCGCCGGAGTACGACTGCCAGTTCGTGTTCGTCACGAAGCTGACCGCGGTGTTCCAGGCCTGGTCTGGTGCCACCGCGGCGAAGCCGAGGCTGAGCCACAGCCGGTCCTGCACCCGCTGGAAGAGGTAGAGGAACAGCAGGGACACGGCCGAGAAGGCGAGCAGCGCGCGGGCGTAGCGGCCCCACGACTGCTCGGCGTCCGGGTCCACCCCGACGAGTCGGTAGAGGACCCGCTCGACCCGCGAGTGCCGTACGGGGTGCAGGGCGCGGTACAGGTAGTCGCCGAAGAAGCGGTACGCGAGCGCCACCGCGATGATCAACGAGAGGACGGACAGCATCAGAACCGCTCCGGGAAGAGCAGAGCGGCCACCAGCAGGACGGCCAGCGCGGCCGCCACGACCAGACCGGCGATGTTCTCGGCGCTCACAGGCGCTCCACCGCCCGCAGCACGAGGCCGACGAGCGCGAAGACCGCGACCGTCAGCGCGACGAAGACCAGGTCAGCCACCGGAAACCTCCACGTGATCGAGTGACACGTGAGCAGTCAAGCCCGGCGCGGGCGGCCCCCACAGGGCCTTTTATGGAATCCCTATGGCCGTTGATGATTTCTTGACGCCGCCGAGCGGCCACGGATCAGTCCGTGAGGTCGGCGAACGCCGTGACGTGCTCGGCCCGCAGGCGCACGAGCATCTCGCCGGGCACGGCGTTGCGGGCGCCGAAGGCGACGCCGGCCTCCTCGCCCATGTACCGCACGCCGATCCGGGTCGCCCAGTACAACATGTCGTCGAGGTCCTCGCTGAGGGTGACCGGTCCCCGCAACAGGACGAACGCGAACGGCGGTCGCTCGTCATCGACGCACAGGGCGGCCCGGCTGTCGCGGGCCAGCCGGCGGCCCTTCACGGTCTCCCTGCCGGTCGTGAACACCGCGTCGTCGCCGTCGAGCACGAACCAGACGGGCACGACGTGCGGCGGGCCCGCCGTGGCGACCTTGCCGGTACGGGTGCCCACGGACACGAACGCGCGCCACTGCGCGTCAGTCATCGCTTTCGCCATGGGGTCAGTGTGCCCGCGTACCAGGTCAGCGCAGCGACGCCGCGCGGGGACGAAGTGGCACCCGGGACCCCGTAAGCGCCTCGACCGGCGCCGCCTTGACGGCCGTCTCGGCGATCTCCTCGGCCGGGTCGGACAGCGCGATGATCGCCCCGCCCACCCCGTAGCGGACCCGGCCGGGCGTCACGACGGCGGTCCGGATCACCACGCTCAGGTCGGCCGCGCCGGTCAGCGAGAAGTAGCCGATCGCGCCGGAGTAGACGCCGCGCGGGCCGGCCTCCAGGCCGTCGATGATCCGCATGGTGCGTACCTTCGGCGCGCCCGTCATCGAGCCGGGCGGGAACGCGGCGCGCACGCAGGACACCGCGCCCGCGTCCGCGCGCAGGCGCGCGGTGACCGTGCTGACCAACTGGTGGGCCATCGCGTACGTCTCGACGCGGAACACGTCGCTCGCGTCGACCGAGCCGACCCGCGCGCAGCGGCCCAGGTCGTTGCGGACCAGGTCGACGATCATCAGGTTCTCGGCGTGGTCCTTGGCGCTGCCGTCGAGGTCGGCGACCAGCGCCGCGTCCTCGTCGGGCGTGGCGCCGCGCCGGCGGGTGCCCTTGATGGGCCGCGACTCGGCCACCCCGGCGGCGCTGACCCGCAGGAACCGCTCCGGCGAGGTGCTCAGCACGCTCAGCTCGCCGAAGCGCAGCAGCGCGCCGAACGGGGCCGGGCTGATCCGGCGCAGCAGCCGGTACCCCTCCCACGGGTCCAGGTCGCCGTCCGCCTCGATCATGTTGGTGAGGCAGACCTCGTAGCTCTCCCCCGCCGCGATCTCCCGCTGGCACGCCTCGATGAGCGCGTGATAGGCCTCGACATCGTGCCGGGCACGCAGCTCGCCGAACGGCCGCGCAGCGGACGGCGGGTCAGGCTCGACCACCCCGACCAGCCGCGCCGCCGCCTCGTCGAGCCACGCCTCGTCGCCGCCGAACGCCAACAGGTATGTCGTGGCGGTCGCGTGATCGAGGACGAGGGCCCGGTCGGCGAACACCATGGCCGCGTCCGGCAGGTCCGAGCGGTGCGCGGGCTCGCCGCCGCACTCGGCCTTCAGCTCGTACCCCAGGTAGCCCACCCAGCCGAGCGCGAACGGGCAGGGCAGCCCCGGATCCTCGACCCGGTTGACGGCGAGATCCTCATCGAGCCAACCCAGGAACGGTCCGTCGACCGTCCGCGTGCCGGCCGCCGACCGGACGGTCACGGTGCCCGTGGCGACGTCCGCTGTGGCCACCCGGGCCCGCGGACCGTCGGCGTTACCCATGATCGAAAATCGGCCCAGGTCGCCGTCCGCGCGGCTGCTGTCCAGCCAGTACGCGTGATCGCCAGCGGCGAACAGCGCGGCGAAGGCGGCCTCGTCCGACCACGCCGTGGGCAGCGCGCGGCTGACCACGGCATGGCGCACCCGGATCGCCGCCGAACGGGTCGCCTCCGGTCGGGTGGGGCCGGCCCGGCGCGGCCGGTCGCGGTGCGGGGTCAGGTCGCGGAAGTTCGCCAGCAGTCGCCTGCCGTACGCGGAGCCGATCGACTCGGGGTGGAACTGCACACCCCAGCGGGGCCTGGTCCGGTGGCGCAGCGCCATGATCGTGCCGTCCGGGGCCCATGCCGTGGCGGCGAGGGCTGGCGGCAGGTCGGCCACGGCCAGGGAGTGGTAACGGACCGCGTCGAACGGCGACGGGAGGCCGGCGAACAGCTCGGACCCGTCGTGGCGGATCGCGCAGACGCGGCCGTGCCAGGGGCTGACCCGCCCCACGCGCGCGCCGGCGACGGCGGCGATGCCCTGGTGGCCCAGGCAGACGCCGAGCACGGGCAGGTCGCCATCCGCCAGGATCTGCCGGCACAGGCCGAAATCGGCGCTCTTCTCCGGATGGCCGGGGCCGGGCGAGAGTACGACGTTGTCGAAGTCCGCGAGGTGCGCCGGTTGCCAGCGGGGATCGTCGTTCACGACGACCTCGGGCTCCTCGCCGTTCACCTCGGCCAGGTAGTGGAAGAGGTTGTAGGTGAACGAGTCGTAGTTGTCTACGAGCAGGGTCCGCACGATTCTCCCGGTTCGGTCCAGCCACCCAGTGTGGCCGGCCGGGCCGGCCGCCGGTAGTGAGCGACCCGTCACACCTGTCGATCAATCGAACAGTGTCGTCGAGTTCCGGCAGCCCCGCGGGGCAAAAACTCCATATACTTCCTTAATGTCAGAAATAGGGCTCCTGGCCGGTGCGGTGCTCGCGCCGGGTGACGCCGGGTACGACGAGGGACGCCAGGTCTTCAACGCCATGATCGACCGGCGGCCGGCGGTCATCGCCCAGTGCGCATCCGTGGCCGACGTCGTCGCCGCCGTGCGGTACGGGCGGCGCAACGGGCTGCCGATCGCCGTGCGGGGCGGCGGGCACAGCGTCGCGGGCATGGCGCTCGTCGACGACGGGCTCGTCATCGACCTGCGCCGGATGAACGGCGTCAGCGTGGACCCCGACGCCCGCACGGTGACGATCGGCGGCGGGGCGACCATGAGCGACCTCGACCGCGCCACCCAGCCGAGCGGGTTGGCCACGACCGGCGGGCGCGTGTCGTCGACCGGCGTCGGCGGGTTCACGCTCGGCGGGGGCACCGGCTGGCTCGATCGGCTGTTCGGCCTGGCCTGCGACAACCTGGTCTCCGTCGACCTGGTCACCGCCGACGGGACGACACTCACCGCCTCCGAGCGGGAGCACCCGGAGCTGTTCTGGGCTCTGCACGGCGGCGGCGGCAATTTCGGCATCGCCACCTCGCTGACGTTGCGGCTGCACCCGCTGCCGCGGTTCACGGCCGGGTTGCTGCTCTGGCCGCCGGAGGCCGGGCCCGAGGTGGGGCGGGCGTACCGGGACCTGCTGGCCACCGCGCCCGACGAGCTGGGCGGCGGGTTCGTCTTCCTCACCGGGCCGCCGGAGCCGTTCGTGCCGCCCGAGCTGGTGGGGCGGCTGACGTGCGTGGTCCTTCTGACCTACGCGGGCGACGAGGCGACCGCACGCGCGGCCGTCGCGCCCCTGCTCGCGTTGCGGCCGGCCGGCACGATGATCGCCGAGATGCCGTACGGCGACCTGCAGTGCATGTTCGACGACCCGCCCGGCTACCGGAACTACTGGTCGGCCGAGCACCTCGACGAGTTCCCCGACGAGGCCGTCGACGCCTTCTGCGCCCAGGCGGCCGGCATGATCGTGCCGTCGCCGTCGCAGCACGTGCTCTTCCCGCAGGGCGGCGCGGTCGCCCGGGTCGGCGCCGACCAGCCGCTGCCGTGGCGGCGGGCCGCCTGGGTGGTGCACCCGTTCGGGCTGTGGGACGACCCGGCCGACGACGACCGGGGGCGGCAGTGGGTACGCGACGTGCGCGCCGCCGTCCGGCCGTGGGCGACCGGCGACGTGTACCTCAACTTCATCGGCGGCGAGGGCGCAGACCGGGTGAGCTCCGGGCTCGGCCCGGACAACCTGGCCAGGCTGGCCGAGGTGAAGCGCCGCTACGACCCGGACAACGTGTTCCGGCTCAACCACAACATCGCGCCCGCCTGACCGATGCGCGGGCGGACCGGACTCCTCATCGCGGCAGGCGTCGCCGTGGCCGTGGTCGTCGGCGCGGTCGGCTGGCTGGCCGGGCGCACCGGTGACGAGTCCGCCGCCGGCGGCTGCGACGCCGTGACGGTCGCCCAGCGGGTCCTGCCGTCCGTGGTCACCGTCTCGGCCGCGGGCGCCACGGCCGCCGGCACCGGCAGCGGAGCGATCATCCATGGTGATGGGTACGTCCTCACGAACGCGCACGTCATCGCGTCGGCAGTGGGCCGCGGCTCGGTCACGGTGCTGCTCGACGACGGCGAGCAGCAGCCGGCCACCATCGTGGGCCACGCCGACCTCGTCGACCTGGCCGTGCTGCGGCTGCCGGCCGGCCGCGCCGTGTCCCCGATCGCGGAGGGCAGCTCGGCGGCCCTGCGGGTGGGCCAGCCGGTGGTCGCGCTCGGGTCCCCGCTGGGCCTGACCGGGACGGTGACCGCCGGGATCGTCAGCGCGCTCGGCCGCGACGTGTCAGTGCCGGCCACGAGCGGGCGCGCCGCCGTGCTGGCCGAGGCGATCCAGACCGACGCGGCGATCAACCCCGGCAACTCCGGCGGGCCGCTGGTCGACTGCGACGGCCGGCTGGTGGGGGTCAACACGGCCGGCGCGGTGCCCCCGGGCGGTGCGGGGAGCGCCGGCCTGGGCTTCGCCATTCCGGGCGACTTCGCCCGCCGGGTGGCCGACGAGATCATCGCGACCGGTCAGTTCACCCCCGCGACGCTGGGCCTGTCGGCCGTACCGGTCGCGGCCGGGCTCGTGATCCGGACGCTCGACCCGCAGGGCCCGGCGCGGCGGGCCGGGCTGGAGATCGGCGACCTCGTCACCGCGGTCGACAGCGCCGCGGCGACGACAACGGACGACCTGCTCAGGATCACGGTCACCCACCGCGCCGGCGACCGCGTGACCGTGGAGTACCAGCGCGCCGGACAGCGTCACACGACGGCGGTCGTACTCGGCTGAGCCGTCTCGTCCCGCGCGGCAGCCGGCGGCCGCCCGTCGTAGCGGCGCAGCACCGGGAACGCCACCGCCAGCACGATGACGAGAACGGCGGCGGCCACGCCACCACCCGCCCAGGCCAGCGTCGGCCCGACGAGCGACGCCGTGATGCCGGCCCGCAGGTCACCCAGCCGGGGACCGCCGGCGACGACGGCCGTGAAGACGCCCTGCAGCCTGCCCCGCATCTCGTCGGGGGCGTAGAGGGACATGATGGTCTGCCGGTACACGCCGCTGACCAGGTCGCCGGCACCGGCCACGGCGAGCAACGCGACCGCGAGCCACAGCTGGTGCGCCACGCCGGCCGCCGCGACGGCCAGGCCCCACACCACGACCGCGCCGACGAGCGCGACGCCCTGCCGGCGCACCCGGCCGATCCAGCCGGACACCAGGCCACCGGCGACCGCGCCGAGCGCGATGGCCGAGTACAGCCAGCCGACGGCGCCCGGCCCACCGAACCGCTCGTCGGCCATCTCCGGGAACAGCGCCCGGGGCATCGCGAAGATCATGGCGATGAGATCCACGGCGAACGACAGCGCGATGATCGGCGTGGTCGCGAGGTACCGCAGGCCGTCGGCCACCGCCCGGACGCCCATCGACGCCGGGCCGGCGCTCGCGCGTTCCGGCGGCAGCGGGGGCAGCCTCAGCGACGCCCACACGGACACGGCGAACAGGGCCGCGTCGATCGCGTACGCCGCCGCGAAGCCGGCGAGCTGGATCACCACACCGGCGATCAGGGGCCCCAGGACCATGGCGGCGTTGCTGGTCGTGAAGCTGATCGTCTGCGCCGCCGGCACATCCTCGGCCGGCACGAGCCGCGGGATGATGGCCTGGCGGACCGGGTTGGTCAGGGCGAACCCGACGGCCTGCACGGCGACCAGACACAGCAGCAGCACCGGGCTGTTCCACCCGGCGACCGCCTGCACGAGCAGGGCGAGGGTGACCACCCAGGTGACCGCCGAGCTGGCCAGCAGGAGCTTGCGGCGGTCGACCGCGTCCGCGATGGCACCCCCGAGCAGGGCGAAAACCAGCAGCGGTACGAGCCCGGCGATGCCGATGAGGCCCACCCACACGGACGACTTCGTGATCTCGTACATCTCGACCGGCACCGCCACGGCCGTGAGCTGGAAGCCCACGCCGGACACCCCGTTGCCGATCCACGTACGCCGGAAGGCGGCGTGGCGCAGCGGCCGGGTGTCGATGAGGAAGGTCCGGGGGCTCACCGGACCATTCTTCGCACTGCCCTCCGTAAGGACCATAGACGCGACCGAGTGTTACGCACCACACCCGGACACCGGCGCGCCTCCCGGAAGCCGCCCTCGTCCGGGGTAGCGGCGGTGATGTCCTCGTGGCCGCACGGACGTTTTGTGGACGTTCTGTGGAACAGAGGCTGCATCGCGAGTCCGACGAACACATGGCCCGACCGGTCGCGTCAAGCCGGTGCCCGCACCCCGCTCGCTCAGCGGACCTCGTAGTCCGTCACCGCGTAGCAGGACTCGTCGTCGACGCTGTTCCTCGCGGGATCGATATTGATCCTCGTGACGTGGCCGGTGTTCCGGTCGACGGTCACCTCGACCGTCTCGGCGCCGGCCGAGCGCGCCCTGGCCGCCTCGTCCACCATGCCGGACAGTGTCGGGACGACCTCCCGCAGGAACGTCAGGTCACGTCCCTCGACGGCCCGGCGCGCGGGCTCGTCGAGGCCCTCCACCGCCGCCACCGCGCCGTTGTCCACGGTCACCCGGAACGTGCCGATGAGCCAGCGCTCGCCGCACGTGGACTCGAGCGTGAACGCGTACCGGGCCGGCTCGGCCCACGCGGCCGCGGACTCGATCTCCTCCGTCGGCGTACCGCCCGAACCGCAGCCGGCGACCGCGACCAGCACCATCCCGGCCAGCGCGGCCACCCCCCTGCCGCGTCGTCCTCGTCGCATGGTCCTCCCCCTGCCACGGCCGCCGGACGCGGCCACGTACCTCCGACGCGGCGGGGATCGTGGCGGTTCCGCCCTCAGACGGGGACGCTCAGAAGGGCTGTCAGGCCGCCGGTGACCGAGCCGGACATCGTGCCCACCTGCCGCTGCCAGCTGTCCCGGAACACCATGTCCGTGGCCAGCTTGTCGGGAATGGGCGCGCAGTGTGCGGCGGCCGTCGCACCCCCCGCGACGGCCGCCGCCGGCCCACCGCCGCCGTCGGAGGAGCAGCCCCCCCCAGGGCCGCCACGCCCACTCCGGCGAAGATGCCGAGCAGTCGCCGACGTCCCATCAGCGTGGACATGTCGAACTGCAACCCCCCTGTCGTGCAGATCGTGCCCGCGCATCGCTCCCTCCGCGGTGCGGCCCATGCGTTCGACCGTATGTCGCGTCCCTGAGCTGGGCCCTGGAAGAAGCTGGGAGTTGTCCCAAGACAATCCCGGGCCGGCCGGGACATCCGCCGACGCGCGGTGGGACAGCGAACGGGTGTGGTGGAGACCTCCCATTCACGACACCTTGGAGTCGACATGAACGATCCCTACCGGCTGCGGCGCTGGGTCGCCGGCGCCAGCCTGATCGCGTGGCCCGTGCTGCACTTCGTCGGGTTCATCACGGGCCCCGGCGGGTCCGAGCACACGCCCGAGCTGTTCCGCGCCGAGGCGACGCGGGTCCAGGTCAGCGGCCTGGCCCTGCACTGGAGCGTCATGGCGATCGTGCCGGTGGTGCTCGCGCTGGGCCACCTGCTGCGCGCCCGGCGGCCCGTCTTCGCCGACATCGCGGTCGCGCTGGGCCTGATCGGCGCGGTCAGCGGCGCGTCGCTGCTGGTCGGCGACTTCTACGATCTGGCGCTCGCGCACCTGGTCCCGGACGGGCAGGCGGTCGCGGTCATGGACCAGGCGTTCAGCTACCCCGCGATGGTGTACGGGTTCCTCCTGCCGGGCTTCCTGGTCCACATCGGACTGCTCATGCTCATCATCGGCCTGGCGGTCCGTCGGATGATCGGCTGGTGGGTGCCCGTACTCGTGGTGGCCGGCCTCGCGCTGCCGTTCGCCCTGCCGGAGGCGTCCGTGGCCGTGCACTCGCTCGGCGGCACGCTCATCTTCGCCGCCCTCGCCCCCCTGGGCGTGCGCATCCTGCGGATGCGCCCGCACGAGTGGACGCCGATGTCCCCGGCCGCACCGCAGCCGGTGGCCGAGCGGGCGCCCGCGCCCGTCGCCTGATCAGGCCACGATCCGGCCCGCTCGCGTCCCGCGAGCGGGCCGCTGGGCGGTCGCGGTCACAGGCCCGCCTCGCGGGCCACGATGATGGCCTGCGCCCGGTCGGCCACCCGCAGCTTGGCGAAGATCTTCGAGACGTGGTTGCGGACGGTCTTCTCGCTCAGCCCGTACCGCTGGGCGATCTGCGGGTTCGTCAGGTGCTTGGCGACCAGCGACAGGATCTCCCGCTCGCGCTCCGTCAGCTGCGGCAGGGCCGGCTGGCGGCGGTCGAGGCCGGCGAAGTAGCCCATAAGCCGCACCGCGATCGCCGCGCCGAAGATGGCCTCCCCCGCCGCGACCGCCTTGATGGCGCGCACCAGGTCCGCGCGCCGGGCACCCTTCACCACGTACCCCCGCGCGCCGGCGCGCATCGCCGCGAACACGGAGTCGTCGTCGTCGGCCATGGACAGCACGAGGACCCGCACGTGCGGGCCGGCCTCCACGATGCGCTCGGTCGCCGCGATGCCGCCCATGCCCGGCATGGCGAGGTCGATGAGCACCACGTCGGGCTGCACGGTCGGCAGGACAGCCAGGGCCTCCTCCCCCGAGGCGGCCTCCGCCACGACGGACACGTCGTCCGTGGCGGCGAGCAGCGCCCGCAGTCCCGCACGGAACGCCGGATGGTCGTCGACGAGCAACACCCGGATCGGGTCCATCACACCTCCCCGGTCGGCAGCCGAGCGGTCACGGTCGTGCCCCGGCCGGGCGTCGACGCGATCGAGCACGTCCCGCCCAGCTCGGCGGCACGTTCGCGCATCGACCCGATGCCGACGACGCCGCGAGGCTCGCCCGGCAACCCCGTACCGTCGTCGCGGACCTCGACGGTCAGCCAGCCGTCCACATGGGCCATGCGCAGCCCGATCGTCGCCGCGCCGGCGTGGCGGCGGGCGTTGGCGAGCGCCTCGACGGCGATGCGGTAGGCCGCCACCTCGGTTGCCGCAGGCAGTCCGGACAGCTCGCCGGTCGCGTGGACGGTGGGTCGGGGGGCGCCGTCGGGCCAGCTCATGACGTGTGACCGTAGCGCGTCCACCAGGCCCAACGTGTCCAGGGCAGGCGGGCGCAGGCCGTCGATGAGGCGGCGCAGGTCGGCCACCGCCGCCCCCGAATCCGCGATGATCTCCTCGACGAGCCGGCGCGCGGCCGGGTCGGCCACCAGGTCGCCGACGACCTCCGCGCGCATGCTCAACGCCGCCAGCGTCGGGCCGAGGCCGTCGTGCAGGTCGCGGCGCAGCCGCCGCCGCTCCTCCTCGCGGGCCACGACGAGCCGCTCCCGCGACTGCTGCACCTGCTCGGCCAGTCGCGCGGTGCGCGCCGCCGACGCCACGGCGTGCACGGCCGCGCCGAGCTGCGGCGCCAGGTCGGCGAGCAGCCGCTCGTCGCGCTGGCGCTGCGGCGCCGGCCACACCGCGAGCGACCCGACGGTCTCCCCCTGGCTGGTCAGGGCGACCCGCCAGGGTTCGCCAACGGCAACACCGTGGGCGTACGCGTCACCGTCGGCGGTCTCCACCCGCACGTAGCGCAGGCGCAGCGTCTCGGCCAGCGTGTCCGCCACGGCGGCCAGCAGCTCGCCCGGCGCCCGCGCGGCCGCCAGCGTGCGCCCCAGCCGCGTGAGCACCTCGTACGGGTCGCCCCGCTCGCCGTACATGAGCCGGTTGACGAGGCGCTGCACCGCCGAGCGCACGGGCGCGAACCCGATCGCGACGACGACCGCGGCCAGCGCGGCGACCGGCAGGCTGCCGGCCTCCCCGAGCAGGGCCCCCAGGTAGCTGACCACCCCGACGTACGCGGCCGCGATGAGCCCGGTCGCCGTCGCGTACACGGCGGTGCGGTTGATGAGCAGGTCGATGTCGAACAGGCCGTGCCGCAGGACGGCCACGCACACGGCGACGGGCAGCAGGCTGACGGCGGCGGCGCCGGCCAGCTCCCAGGGGGTGTCGGGCGCGGGCCACGGGGCACCGGGCCGGTTGTCGGTCAGGCCCGCCACCAGCCGGGCGCACACCACGAGGGCGGCGAGGAAGCACCCGTACCCGAGCCATTTGAGCTGGAGCCGCTCGGCGGCCGGGCCGCGCCGCGCACGCCGCACCAGTGCGGCGCTCGCGGCGACGAACACGCCGCCGCCCACGAGCCCGACGGCCAGGTTGGTCACCGCCGCCACGTCGGCGAGCGCGGCCACGCCGAGCGGGTTGGGCTGCCCGGGCGGCGGCCCGACCTGGGCGTTCGGGCCTGGGGCGAGGGCCTGCACGGCGGCGGCGGCGACGCCGAAGCCGGCGACGGCCAGCACGACCGGTCGCCACCGGCGCCCGGGCAGCGCCCCGGTCGGGAAGTACAGCGGCACGAGGCAGATGGCGAGGTTGGCGGGCACCCACAGCCACGTCTGCGGCCACGCGGCGGCGCGCGCGAGCGGCCCGCCGTGGATCGCGTACTGCCCGCACGCCTCCATGGCCGCGAACGCGAACGCGCCCGTGGCCAGCAGCGCGCCCACGGGGTTGTGGGGGCGTTGGGCGAGGATGAGGGCGCCCGCGACCGCGCACGCGGCGACGAACAGCAGGTGGCTCACAGACCACACCGGGGCGCCGTTGATCACGGCCAGCACCAGGCCGGCCACGGTGAGGGCGAGCGTCACCCAGGCCAGTGGCCAGGCCGCCGCCCGGACGGCGCGCCGCCGTCGGGTGTGCTCAGGGACCATGATCGACCCACCCTAGAGGGTCGGTGTCCCGGCCGGCCCGGGACGTTGTCCCAGCCCGGCCGGGATGACTCTGCCGTCAGCGAAGCGGGGCGGCGTCCCGGCGGGCGCGGTGCCAGACTCACTCCATGGATCTTCTGGTGCTGGGCGGTACGGCATGGCTGGGACGGCAGGCTGCGGCCGAGGCGGTGGCACGCGGGCACCGCGTGACCTGCCTCGCGCGGGGTGAGAGCGGCCCGTCCGCCTCCGGCGCCACGCTGGTCGCGGCCGACCGCGCGGCGCCGGACGCGTACGAGGCGGTGGCCGGGCGCGACTGGGACGCCGTCCTCGACGTGTCGTGGCAGCCGGCGTTCGTGCGCGGCGCCGTCGCGGCCCTGGGTGAGCGGACGGCGCACTGGGTCTACGTCTCGTCCGTCAGCGCCTACGCCGACCACGACACGATCGGCGCCGACGAGTCCGCCGAGCTGCTGCCCGCGACGGCCAACGACCGCGTGGACAGCGAGGAGTACGGGCAGGCGAAGGTGGCCTGCGAGCGCGCGTGCGCGGACGCGGTCGGCGACCGGCTGTTGATCGCCCGCTCGGGCCTGATCGGCGGGCCGGGCGACTGGAGCGACCGGGCGGGCTACTGGGTGGCCCGCGCCGCCCGCGACCCGGACGCCGCGCTGCTCGCGCCCGACGCGGCCGACCGGGCCACGGAGGTGACGGACGTGCGCGACATGGCGGCCTGGCTGGTCGATGTCGCGCAGCGCCGGGTGACGGGCGTCGTCGACGCGGTCGGGCCGGTGGTGCCGTTCGGCGAGTGGCTGACCCTGAGCCGGGAGGTCGGCGGGCACCAGGGGCCGGTGGTCACGGCCGACGCCGCCTGGCTGTCGGAGCACGGGATCGGCGAGTGGTCGGGTCCGGATTCGCTACCGATGTGGATCGGCTCGCCCGGCTACGCGGGCCACGCGGCCCGCAGCGGCGCGGCGGCGGCCGCCGCCGGGCTGACCCACCGCCCGCGCACGGACCTGCTGGCCGACACCCTGGCGTGGGAGCGGGAGCTGGGCCTCGACCGGCCCCGCAAGGCGGGGCTGAGCCCCGAACGGGAGCGGGCCGCGGTCGCGGAGCTGCTCGGCTAGGCTGGCGCCGTGTCCGCCCCGAAACGCGTCGACCTGGTGCCCATGACGGCCGAGGAGTACCCGCTTTACCTGGAGAAACTCATCATCGAGTACGCGGCGGAGAACGTGACCTCGGGCCGCTGGTCGGCCGGGGAGTCCGTGGCGAAGTCCCGCGAGAACGTGCTGGGCATCCTGCCCGACGGGCTCGCCACCGCCGGCCAGCACCTGTGGACCGCCCGGGACCCGGCCACCGGGGCGCGGGTCGGCCTGCTGTGGCTGGAGATCCGCCCGGCGGCCGGCACGACGGAGGCCTTCATCAACGACATCGAGGTCGACGCCCCGCACCGGGGCGCCGGCTACGGTCGGGCCATCATGACCGCGTGCGACGACAAGGCGCGCGAGCTGGGCGCCACCCGGGTCGCCCTGCACGTGCACGGCCACAACACGGTCGCGCGCAAGCTCTACGCGTCGCTGGGCTTCACCGAGAAGAGCATCACGATGGCGAGGGAACTCTAGCGGCAGCCGCCCTCGTAGCGGGCCGCCAGCCGGGGGAACGCGGCACGCAGCGAGTGCCGGTCGCCCAGGTTGGTCCACTCCCCGGCCGGCTCGCCGTCGCTCCAGCCGGCCTCCAGGCCGCCCGCGTCCACTCCGGACGGTGTGACGACCGCGTCGGCGAGGGTGTCCGGGTCCCGGAGGGCGGCGAGGAACGTGGCGCGGCCCCGCATGATGAGCCACCGGCGGAAGTCGAGGAACTCGGCGTCGTTGGGCCAGCCGAGCAGCAGGGTCGCCGCGTCGCGCAGCGGTCGCGTGTTGGCCAGGTCGAGATGCCGTTGCCACTGCGCCGCGAAGGCCGCCCGCTCGTCCGGGGCGGGGCCGCCGCCAGCGACGATGTCCCAGAACCATGCCTCGTCCACCCCGCCACGATACGGTTTGCCCTGTGATCTACAAGCTGCTGACTTCACCTGAATGGGCACAAGCGGTCGAATCCGGCCAATTTGATGGATCGGTCGTCGACCATCAAGACGGCTATATCCACTTCTCGACCGCTGAGCAGGTAGTCGTTACTGCTCAGCGGTACTTCACGGGGGTGCCCGACCTCACCATGCTGGTGGTCGACCCCACCCCGCTCGGCGACGCGCTGCGGTGGGAGCCCTCCCGCGGCGGCGACCTTTTCCCCCACCTTTACGCCCCGCTACCCGTGTCGGCGGTGACCGCCGTCATCCCGCTGCCGGACAACCTGCCCGCGGCGGAGGCCGTCGCCACCGCGATGAGTTTGTGAGTTTCGCTCAGCGGGCATTCAGCTGCCTGTGGGCATCGCGGACTGGTTTCTGAGCAGGGCTGAGCGGGACAACCCGCACACCTGCGTCGATGACCGTCGCGGTGACGGTCGCGCGTGGAGTGTCGGCAACCACGTGCGCGCGCTCTTCCACGGGCACGAGTACTTCCGCGAGGTCCTGCGCGTCGTCGAGGAGACCCGCGCGGGCGACCTCATCATGTTCACCGACTGGCGCGGCGATGCCGACGAGCGGCTCGCCGGGCCGCACACCGAGGTGGCCCGGGTGCTCGCCGCCGCCGCGCGCCGCGGCGTACTCGTCAAGGGTCTGATCTGGCGCTCGCACGCCGATCGCCTGCACTTCAGCGCGGCGGCCAACCGACGACTGGCGAACGAGCTGCGGGCGGCGGGCGGCGACGTCCTGCTGGACATGCGGATCCCGCCCGGCGGTTCGCACCACCAGAAGCTGCTCGTGGTGCGCCACCCCGGCCGGCCCGAGCGGGACGTGGCCTTCGTGGGCGGCATCGACCTCAGCCACGGGCGCAACGACAGCCGCGCCCACCGGGGCGACCCGCAGCGGCCACCGATGGCGGAGGCGTACGGGCCGCGCCCGCCGTGGCACGACATCCAGCTGGAGGTCCGGGGTCCGGCCGTCGGCGACGTGGAGGCGACGTTCCGGGAGCGGTGGGCGGACCCGACCCCGCTGACGCACAACCCGGTGCGGTTCCTGCGCGACCTGCTGGCCGGCCGCGCCACAGCCGGCGAGCGGATGCCCGCCCAGCTGCCCGACCCCGAACCCGTCGGCGGGCACAGCGTGCAGTTGCTGCGCACCTACCCGTACCGGCGGCGGGGGTACCCGTTCGCGCCCAGCGGTGAGCGCAGCGTGGCGCGCGGCTACATCAAGGCGCTGCGCAGGGCGCGCGACCTCATCTACATCGAGGACCAGTACCTGTGGTCGGCCGAGGTGGTGCGCCCGTTCGCGCGCGCCCTGCGCGAGAACCCGCACCTGCGGATCATCGCGGTCGTGCCGCGCTTCCCCGACCAGCCCGGCCGGCTCACCGCGCTCGCCCAGTGCCTCGGCCGCACGGACGCGCTCGACCTGCTGCGCGAGGCCGGCGGCGACCGGGTCGCCGTGTACGGCCTGGAGAACGAGGCCGGCACGCCCATCTACGTGCACGCCAAGGCGTGCGTCATCGACGACACGTGGGCGACCGTCGGCTCGGACAACTTCAACCTGCGGTCGTGGACGTGGGACACCGAACTGACCTGCGCCGTCTACGACGAGGGCGGCTTCCCGCTCGACCTGCGCCTCGCGGCCGCGCGCGAGCACCTGGGCCGCGACGACGGCGACGACGGCGACCTGCGCGACCCGCAGGTGGCGTTCACCGCCTTCGCGAAGGCGGCGCAGCAGCTCGACGACTGGTACGCCGGCGGTTGTCGGGGGCCCCGCCCGCCCGGCCGGCTGCGCGCCTACAGTCCGCCCACTGTGGACCGGTGGCGGTCGCTGCCGGCCCGGGTGCTCTACCGGCTGGTCTGCGACCCCGACGGCCGCCCGGGCGTCCTGCGCCGCCGGCACGCGTTCTGACGTTTGCCGCCCGCCGGTGAGCGGGCATGGCTTCTGGTATGACGACCGCCCAGACCGCCGCGAAGTCGACGGCCCACCAGGCCGCGAACAGCCGAAGCCTTGAGCTGCTCACCCGCATCGGATTCATCGGGTACGGGGTGGTCCACCTCGTCGTCGCCTGGCTCGCCGTGCAGATCGCGACCGGCGACCCGGCGCGGGAGGGCGACCAGACGGGCGCGTTCGCCGAACTCGCCGAGCACACGGCCGGTCGCGTCCTGCTCGTGGTCACCATGGTGGGCCTTGCCGCCATGGCCGTGTGGCAGGGCCTGCTCGCCGTGATCGGGCACCGCGAGGAGACCGGAGCCGCCCGCGTCTGGCAGCGCGTCGGGTCGGCCGCCCGCGCGGTCGTCTACGCCGTGCTGGCGGTCTCCGCCGGGCGGGCCGCGTTCGGCAACCCGTCATCGAGCGCCGGCAAGCAGGAGGGCGCGGCGGCCGGCGTCATGGGACATGCGTGGGGCCCGTGGCTGGTCGGCCTCGTCGGCCTGGGCGTGGCCGGCCTGGGGATCGGGCTGGCCGTCTATGGCATCGCCCGAAAATTCGAGCGTCGCCTCAAGCAGGGCGAGATGTCCGCGACCGCCCGCAAGGCCGCGACGGCCACCGGCATGACCGGGTACGTGGCGAAGGGCGTCGCGTACGGGATCGTGGGTGTGCTGCTCCTGCAGGCGGCCTGGACCCACGACCCGGACAAGTCCCGCGGCCTGGACGCGGCCCTGCGCACGCTGGCCGCGCAGCCCTACGGCGGCCTGCTCCTGGGTCTCGTCGCGGCCGGCATCGCGGCGTTCGGCGCGTACTGCTTCTTCCAGTCCCGCTACCGCAAGGTCTAGAGCCACGAGGCGGGCAGGGCCCAGGCGAACGCCTGGGCCCTGCCCGCGTCAGTGGGCGCGGCGTGCGCGGGTCGTGGCCAGGCCACCGAGGCCCAGGGCGATCAGGCCGACCACGAGTGCCATGACACCGCCGACGATGCCGTAGCCGGTGCCGGGGCCGCCCTTGGCGGCGGCCACCACGTATCCGCCGAGTGCCACGCCGACCAGGCCGGCGGTCAGGGCCACCGTGGCCCCGAGCCGCCCGCTGCCCGTGCCGAGTCGGCCACCGGGTCGGGCCAGGGCCAGCACGCCGATGACCACGCCGGCCACCGCGACGACCATGCCGACGATGGACACGAGTCGCCCGGAGGTGAGTTGGTAGGCGCCGACGTCGGCCGCGGCGGTGAGCGCGTGCCCGATGGACATCGGGGCTGTCGCTGAACTCATGGGTGTTCCCCTTTCAGGAGGCTCGTCGCGATCGTCGCGCCGGCGGGGCGGCCGGGGCCTCTGCCGGCGGGCGGTCGCGGCTACGCACCTGCGCGTAGCTGGCCGCCGCCGCGCTACGCCGCCCGGCGTAGGAGGTCGCGCGTGCGGGCGGAGGGCCGGGCGCGGCCGGCGCCGTAAGCTCGCCACGTGAGCCGCCTCGCGATGCCGTCGCGCCTGCCCGCTCTGGCGCAGGACGTGGTGCTCGCCGCCTTCGTCACCGTGGCCCAGGTGCAGGGCACGGTGGTCCTGGCCGCCTCGCGGGGCACCGAGGAGCGACCCCTCGGCTATCTCGGGTTCGCCCTGCTGGTGGTGGGCGGCCTCGTCGTGTCGGTCCGCCGGTTGTGGCCGGTGGCGGTGTTCCTCACCACCGCCGCGGCCAGCCTGGCGTACTACCTTGCCGGGTTCCCGGACGGGTACGGCTGGCTCGGCCTCTTCGTCGCCCTCTACACCCTCACCGCGTACGGGGACGGGCGCCGGTCCCTGGCGCTCGCCGGTGGCGGTACCGCGGTCCTGGCCGTCGGGTGGCTGGTCGCCGCCGCCGACGTCGAACCGCGCGCCGCGATCGGCTGGGTGTTCTTCCGCATCGGCGCGGCCGTGATGAGCGCGGCGCTGGGCGAGTCCGTACGGTCCCGGAAGGTCATCGCAGCCGACGCCCAGCGGCGTGCCGAACTGGCCGAACGGACCCGCGACGAGGAGGCCCGGGCGCGGGTCGACGCCGAACGGCTGCGGATCGCGCGCGAGGTCCACGACACGGTCGCGCACGCCATAGCGATCATCAACGTACAGGCCGGTGTCACCGCGCACGTGCTGGACAAGCGGCCGGACGTGGCCCGCGAGGCGCTGCGGGTCATCGAGCGGACCAGCTCCCGGGCGTTGCGCGAGATGCGCGCCGTTCTCGGGGTGCTCCGCGACGACCGCGACGGACGCGTGCCCTACCCCGGGCTTGAGCAGGTCGACGAGCTCGCCGCCAAGGCGCGCGACGCCGGACTCGACGTCACGGTCGAGCAGACCTCTGCCGCGTCGCCGCTGCCGACCGCGGTGGGCGGCGCCGCCTACCGCATCGTGCAGGAAGCGATCACCAACGTCATCCGCCACGCCGGCGCGACCCGGGTGACCGTGGCGCTCAACCACGGGGTCGACGTCCTGGAGATCCGCGTGACGGACGAGGGCCGCCGCGCCGCCGTCCCGGTGGACGCGCGCCCGCCCGCCCGACCCGGCCACGGGATCGCCGGCATGCGGGAACGCTGTCAGTTGCTGGGCGGCGAACTCGACGCCGCGCCGACCCCCGCCGGGGGATTCGAGGTCACGGCACGGCTGCCCCTCGTACCGACAGGCCCGCCCCGGTGAGCGCGATCAGGGTGCTGCTGGCCGACGACGAAGGGCTGGTGCGATCCGGGTTCAAGGTCCTGCTCGACCTCGAGGACGACATCATGGTCGTGGGCGAGGCGACCAACGGCGCCGAGGCCGTCGAGCAGGCCCGCGCCACCCGCCCGGACGTCGTCCTCATGGACATCCGCATGCCGAAGCTGGACGGGATCCAGGCCACCGCCCACATCGCCGCGACACGGGGACTGGAGCGGGTGCGGGTCCTCATCCTCACCACGTACGACACCGACGAGTACGTCTTCGACGCCCTCCAGGCGGGCGCCAGCGGTTTCCTGCTCAAGGACGCCGGGCCGGCGGAACTGCTGCACGCCATCCGGGTGATCGCCGCCGGCGAGGCCCTGCTGGCCCCGCGGGTCACCCGGCGCCTCATCGGCCAGTTCACCGCGCGACGGACGGCGGCGCAGTCCGGGCAGGACCGGCTCGCGGTGCTGACCCAGCGCGAGCGCGAGGTGCTGGCCCTGGTCGGACAAGGGCTGAGCAACAGCGAGATCGGCGCCGAGCTGTTCATGAGTCCGGCCACGGCGCGCACCCACGTCAGTCGAACGATGACCAAGCTGGGCGCGCGCGACCGCGCCCAACTGGTCGTCATGGCGTACCGGACCGGCCTGGTCGACCCGTCCCAGGGGTGACCCGCTCCCCATCAGAGTGTTGACACTCAGACGGGCCGGACCTATGTTTAACCTATCCGTTAATTAACAAGGTGGTTAAGCAGATGGCCGAGGACCGGCTCAGCACGATCTTCGCGGCGCTGGCCGACCCGACCAGGCGGGCGATCCTCACCCGGCTGGCCGAGGGCGAGGCGACGGTCTCCGAACTCGCCGAGCCGTTCTCGATCAGCCTGCCCGCCATCTCCCGGCACCTGAAGGTGCTCGAACAGGCCGGGCTCATCTCGCGCAGCCGGTCCGCGCAGTGGCGATCCAGCCGCCTGGAGGCGGCGCCGCTGCGTGAGGCCACTGAATGGATGGATCGCTACCGACAGTTCTGGGACGTCAACTTCACCCGGCTCGACGCCCACCTCAAACGCGTCCAGGAAGGACCCATGTCATGACCGAGCTCGTCATCAACCGGATCTTCGACGCCCCGCGCGAGCTGGTGTACCGCGCCTTCGTCGACCCCGACCAGCTGGCCCAGTGGTTCGGCCCGGTCGGCTGGTCCGTGCCCCGCGACAGCGTCGTCGTGGAGCCTCACCCGGGCGGTCGCCACTGCTACACCATGGTGAACGACGCCGACCCGTCGCAGACCGTCACCATCGAGGCGACCTTCACCGACGTCGTGCCCAACGAGTTGCTCGACGGAGCCGCGGTCGCCCCGGACGGCACGAAGATGCGCCTGCGCCTGGAGTTCCACGACGAGGGCGGCAAGACCCGCCTGGTGCTGCGCCAGGGACCGTTCACCGAGGAGCTGGCCGAGATGACCCGCACCGGTTGGGGCAGCTCGTTCACCAAGCTCGACGACCTCGTCGCCGCCCGCTGACCACGCCCGGAAACGGCCCGCCACCGGCGGGCCGTTCCGCGTTCCGCCCAGCCCGTTCTGGGGCTTTAATCGGGGTGTAACCCGGCGGATCCGTCGGGTGCGGTTCCATCTCTGCGGAGGTGGTCGTGGATCTGAACACGGTGGTCGAGGTACGCGGGGCGGACGCGGTGGACCGGTGGCGGCCCGGCGACGCCTGGCTGGCCGGCGGGACATACCTGTTCTCCGAGCCGCAGCCCGGCATCACCCGCCTCCTGGACCTCACCAGCCTCGGCTGGCCGTCGCTGACGGTCACCCCCGGCGGCCTGGAGATCGCCGCGACGTGCACGGTCGCGGAGCTGTTCGGGTTCGAGCCGCCCACCCGGTGGACCGCGCTGCGGCCACTCGTGGCGCAGTGCTGCCATGCCTTCCTGGCCTCGTTCAAGATCTGGAACGTGGCCACCGTCGGCGGGAACCTCTGCAACGCCCTGCCCGCCGGTCCGATGATCTCGCTGACGGCCGCGCTCGACGGCGAATGCGTCATCCTCGCCACGGACGGCACCGCCCGCCGGCTGCCGGTCGTCGACCTGGTAACCGGCGCGGGCACGACCGCCCTCGCGCCGGGCGACCTGCTCCGCTCGATCACTGTCCCGGCGGCCGCGCTGACGGCGACCACGGCGTTCCGGCAGGGGTCGCTGAACACCCACGGCCGCTCCGCCGCGCTGCTCATCGGCCGCCGCGACGAGTCGGGCGCCTTCGTCCTCACGATCACCGCGTCGACCGTGCGGCCCGTCCAGCTCGCGTTCGCGTCCGTACCGGACGCCGCGACCCTGCGGGCCGCCCTCCCCGACGACGGGTACGTCGACGACGTGCACGGGCTGCCCGAATGGCGCCGGCACCTCACCCGGCTGTTCGCCGAGGAGATCCGGCGGGAGCTGTCGCCATGATGGTGAACGGCCAGCCCGTCGACGGGCCCGCCCGCCCGGGCCAGTGCCTGCGCACCTACCTGCGCGAACACGGGTACTTCGGGGTGAAGAAGGGGTGCGACGCGGGCGACTGCGGCGCGTGCACCGTACACGTGGACGGGGTACCCGTACACAGTTGTCTCTATCCGGCCGTGCGGGCGGCGGACCGGGAGGTCACCACGGTCGAAGGGCTCGCGGACGCCGAGGGGTTGCATCCGACGCAACGCCGGTTCCTCGACGCGCAGGGGTTCCAGTGCGGGTTCTGCACGGCCGGGTTCGTCATGACGGCCGCGGCGCTCGACGGGTCCATCGAGCCCGACCGGGCGTTGAAGGGGAACCTGTGCCGGTGCACGGGCTACCGCGCGATCTCGGACGCCCTGCGCGGCGTGGCGTGCGCTTCCGCTGACGGCACGGTCGGTTCGGACCTGGGCGCGCCCGCCGGGCCGGACATCGTGACGGGCGCGGCGCGCTACACGTTCGACGTCGACGTGCCCGGCCTGCTGCACATGAAGATCCTGCGTTCGCCACACCCGCACGCGCGCGTCGTCGGCATCGACGCGGCGGCCGCGCTGGCGGTGCCCGGAGTCGTCGCCGTGTTCACGCACGAGGACGCGCCGACGACGCTGTTCTCCACCGCGCGCCACGAGCACCCGGCCGAGGATCCGGCCGACACCCGGGTACTCGACGACGTGGTGCGCTTCGTCGGGCAGCGGGTCGCGGCCGTCGTCGCGGACAGCGAGGCGGCGGCCGAGGAGGGCTGCCGCCTGCTCGACGTGCGCTACGAGCTGTTGCCGGCCGTGTTCGACCCCGAGGAGGCGATGCTGCCGGGCGCACCGGTGATCGCCGGTGCCGGGCGCAACGTCGCCGGGGAACTGCACCGGCACGTCGGCGACGCGGCGGCCGCGCTCGCGGCGGCCGATGTCGTCTATGAGGAGACGTTCCACACCCCCCGCGCGCAGCACGCCGCGCTGGAGACGCACGGCGCGGTCGGGTGGCTCGACGACGACGGGCGGCTGGTCGTCCGGTCGTCGACGCAGACGCCGTTTCTCACCCGGCGCGCGCTGTGCGCCCTGTTCGACCTGCCGCTCGACCGGGTACGGGTGGTCGCCGGGCGGGTCGGCGGCGGGTTCGGCGGCAAGCAGGAGATGCTCACCGAGGACATCGTGGCCCTGGCCGTGCTCCGGCTGGGCCGGCCGGTGAAGCTCGAATACACCCGCACGGAGCAGTTCACGGCCGCCACCGTGCGGCACCCGTTCGCGGTGCGGGTCGCCGTCGGCGCCAACCGGGACGGCACGCTCACCGCGCTGCGGCTGCGGGTCGTGTCGAACACCGGCGCGTACGGCAACCACGGCCCGGCCGTGCTGGCGCACGCCTGCCACGAATCGCTCGCCGTCTACCGGTGCCCCAACGTGGCCGTCGACGGGTACGCGGTCCACACCAACACGGTGCCGTCAGGGGCCTTCCGGGGGTACGGGCTGGGGCAGGTCATCTTCGCGGTCGAATCGGCGCTGGACGAGGTGGCCCTGCGGCTGGGCATGGATCCGGTGTCGCTGCGCGAGCGTAACCTCATCCGGCCGGGCGAGGTGCTCGACGCGGACCTGCTGGTGGGCAGCTACGGGCTGGACCAGTGCCTGTCGGTGATCCGGGACGCGTACGCCCGGCCCGTGACCGCGCCGCAGGGGTGGCCGGTCGGGCGCGGCATGGCCCTGTCGATGATCGCGACCGGGCCGCCGGGCGGGCACTTCGCGGACGCGCGCGTCGCGCTGCTCGACTCCGGGCGTTACGAGCTGTCCGTTGGGACGGCGGAGTTCGGCAACGGCAGCACGACCGTGCACGTCCAGATCGCGGCGACCGCCCTCGGCGTGCCCCCGTCGCTGATCGACGTACGCCAGTCCGACACCGACCTCGTGGGGCACGACACCGGGGCGTTCGGGTCCACCGGCACCGTGGTCGCGGGGCGGGCCGTGCTGCTCGCGTGCGAGGACCTGTTGTCCCGGCTGGAATCCGGACGCGGGCCGTTCGTGGGGCACGGGCACTGGGCCGGGTCGCCCCGGTCCGTCGCGTTCAACGCGCAGTACTTCTGCGTGGCGGTCTGCCCTGACACCGGCGAGATCCGGATCCTCGACAGCGTGCACGCCGCCGACGCCGGCACGGTCATGAACCCCGCGCAGTGCCGGGGACAGGTCGAGGGCGGGGTCGCCCAGGCGCTCGGCACGGCCATGTTCGAAGAGGTGCGCGTGGACGGCTCCGGGCGGGTCACGACGGCCGCGTTCCGCGAGTACCACGTGCCTGCGTACGCCGACGTCCCGCGTACCGAGGTGGTGTTCGCGGCCACCGACGACCCGCACGGTCCCATGGGCGCCAAGTCGATGAGCGAAAGCCCGTTCAACCCGGTGGCCCCGGCGCTGGCGAACGCGGTCCGCGACGCGACCGGGGTACGGATGACGTCACTGCCGCTGACGCGCGACCGCGTCTGGCTCGCGCTGCGCCGGGCCAACGGTCGCTGAGTTCGCCTGGTGGCGCGTGGCGCGTCACGCGCGTGGCTGGATGAACAGGGGTCGGAAGTACGGCGCATCCTCGGGGTTGGCGTGAAGGTGCCGGCGCCACCCGAGGGATGACCAGAAGCCGTCCACGCCCTCCGAGAAGGCTACGAGCCGGCGGCCTGGGTAGCGGTTGCGGAGGAGGTCGATGACGGCGTGCCCGATACCGCGACGCCGGTGGTCGCTGTGCACCTCAATGAACTGGATCTCAAGTGCGGTCGCGCCAAGCGACGGGACATCAGCGTAATGATCGATTCTGACCTCGTTGTCCAGCTCCACCCGGGCGACCTCGATATCGTTCTCCAGGACGCGCAGGAAGACGCCCCGAAAGCCGGGATGGATCGGGTTGTTGTACCACCATTGGTGGGTGAATCCGAGGCCCGCCTCCTCGTCCGTGAAGGGGAACCAGTGACGCTCGCCTGCCGGGCGTTTGAGTTCAACCAGAGTGAGACTCACGCGAAGATTCTGCCTCACCGTACGTGAGCGGACCATCTCCCAATGACTCGAAGAACCCGGGCGCCACGCACACCCGGCTCGGTCCGGCTGGGTGTGGACTACAGGTCGGTTGAGCGCGGGGCCAAGCCTCCCGTTGGGTGCTGGCCATGTACTCGAACACGAGAGCCCGGGCGTCGGCAGTTCGGTGGCGGTGGCGGCCAACACGCGCACGGCGGTCATGCCGCGGCGCTTGCATCTAATCGACGGGCACCCGGTACACCAGCTCATATCGATCCCCGGGAAATACGATGTCGGCGGTCTCAACGGGGTTTCCTGCGGCCAGGTATGTCCGCTCGATAACGAGGACGTACGCACCACGTGCCGGCAGCCCGAGACGTTCGATTTCCTCCGACGTGGCCGCACGAGCGGTAACCCGTTCTATCGTCTCGTCGATGCGTACACCGATGGTGTCCATGCGTGCCACGACGCCGACGGCGGCGCCTTCCTCCGGCCACTCAACGGGCGTGCCGCCCGTGACGGACAGCGGCTCCCACGACGTTGACAACTGGATCGGCGAGCCGTCGGCGATAAACCGGTAGGCGGATCGCATAACGGCGTCGCCGGGGGAGATTCCGAGCCTGGCCGCGACAACCGCGTCGGCCGTGTCGTGGGCGCTGTGATGTTCCCATCCTCCGGCGTGTCCGGCCGCTTGCGCGTCCCTGGCGAACGGCGACGTCGAGGCGTCGGGGGCCTTGCTGCGCGCATTCCGGCCGTGCGACTCACGGACGATCCGGCGAATGGTCCGCACATAGACTCCCGAGCCACGGCGACCCTCTACGAGCCCTTCGCCCTTGAGGACGCTGATCGCCCATTTGGCTACGGTGCGAGAGACGCCGTGCTCTGCCATCAGCTCCGTCTCGCTGGGGAGCTGGTCACCCGGCGCCAGTTCGCCACTGGTGATCTGCGTCCGCAGGAGCGCAGCAATTCGCAAGTATGCGGGAGTCGTCTCGGGCATCTTCCAAACCTCCGGTCTGCGTTCTCAGCAGATCACGGACAAGGCTGGTGTACCAACTTTCTGGGCGCGTGGCCTTGAGTGGATCAAACTTAGTGCACTAACTTTGAACAAGCTCCGTCACGGTGTGACTCCGGTCTGCAACCAAGGACGCCGTGACGGAGCCACGAAAGGAGGTGCATTCGATGTGGTACTTGCCATCGCTCGCCGGGATTGCGTTGCTCGGTTGGGTGGCCGGGATGCTGACCTACAGGGCTTCGCGCACCTGGTGTCCCGAGTGCGGGAACACACGCCGTTGCGTCAATCCCCTATGTGCCTTCAGTACGGAACGAGTCGCCGTGGCCACCGATGAGCCGTTCTACCTCGACGGGCTGCTCGTGTGCGAATGCTCAGCAGCGATGCGCGGTGGATTGTGGCGCCAAGGACGGCGCTACCGCTGCGATCGGTGCGGCAACGTCGTTGACGCCCTGGGCGCGGAGGTCGAAGTCTGGGAAGTCGTCACCCAGGAACGCCCTGAGATCGGCTCCGGGCGCACCGCGTATCCCAATCGTGGACCGATCCTCTCCCGTGTCTTGGCGACCGTCCAGATGCTCAACAGCGGCCGCTTTCATCCACGATGGAGAAAGACGGTCGACGGTGGCTAGCGGATGGACGACGTCGTGAACGCGGCGGACTACCCGGGCAGGCCTCGGCGGACGGGGTTGGTGAGGGTGCCGATCGACCCGATCGTGATGCTCACGGTGTCGCCGTCCCGCAGGGAAAACGGGGCGGGCGGCACGAGGCAGGTGCCGGTGGACAGGACCACGCCGTCCGGGTGCACGTCGCCGCGCATCAGGTAACCGACCAGGTCGTCGAGCCGTCGATGCAGCGACGAGGTGCTCGCCTGACCCTCCCAGACGGTGCTCCCGTCGCGGGTGATGACCAGGTCGATGCTCAGGTCGTACGGATCGGCCACGTCCCACACCGGGGTGATCCACGGTCCCAGGGCACAGGCGCCGTAATAGATCTTGGCCTGGGGCAGGTACAGCGGGTTCTCGCCCTCGATCGTGCGGGACGACACGTCGTTGCAGACGGTGTACCCGACGATGTCGCCGAAGGCGTTGACCACCAGCGCCAGTTCCGGCTCGGGCACGTCCACCTCAGAATCGGCGCGTACGCCGATCGGTTGCCGCGTGCCGCTCACCCGCCACGCCACCGACTTGAAGAACAGCTCCGGCCGGTCCGCGTCGTAAACGAGCTGGTAGACGTCGGCGGCCTGTTCGCTCTCCTCGATGCGGGCCTCGCGGGACACCTGGTACGTGACGCCGCACGCCCACACCTCGGTCGACCCGTCGACCGGCGCGAGCAGCCGCACGTCGGCCAGCGGCACCGCCAGTCCGTCCGGTACGAGCAGGTCACGCAGCTCCGCGACCGGCAGCCGCCACAGCTGGGCCAGCGACGAGACGCCGGCCAGTTCGGTCACGTGACCGTCGACGTGCAGTCCCACCAGCTCATCGGTCGAGCCGAGCGGCTGGTACCTGACAATGTTCATCGCTTCGACCCGGTCGGGTGTGGTCCCGGCATGGCAACCGACCTTAGTCTGTCGAGGCCCAGGCGCCCAGTACCGGCGGCGCGAGGTTCGGCCGGGAGGTTTGCCATGGACGCGACGGTACGGCGCAGTCAACACTGGTTCGGGGCCGAAGGCCGCTCCGGCATGTTGTACCGGTCCTGGATGCGCAACCAGGGTCACGGCCCGGAGGTCTTCGACGGCCGGCCGGTGATCGGCATCGCCTCCACCTGGTCGGAACTCGCGCCGTGCAATGCCCACCTCGACCGGGTGGCCGAGGCCGTCAAGCGGGGGGTGTGGCAGGCCGGCGGCTTCCCGCTCGTCTTTCCGGTCATGGCCACCGGCGAGACCCTGATGCGGCCGACCGCGATGCTCTACCGCAACCTGATCGCGCTGGTCGGCGAGGAGCTGATCCGCGCCAACCCGCTCGACGGCGTCGTGCTGCTGTCCGGCTGCGACAAGACCACCCCCGGCCTGCTGATGGCGGCGGCGAGCGTGGACCTGCCGACCATCATGGTCACCGGGGGGCCGATGCTCAACGGCAAGTTCCGGGGCGCCGATGTCGGCTCCGGTACCCATGTGTGGCGGTTCGAGGCCGAGGTGAAGGCCGGCCGGATGTCCGTGGCGGAGTGCGCCATCGCGGAGGGTGGCATGGCCCGCTCGAACGGCCACTGCATGACCATGGGTACCGCCTCCACGATGGCGTGCGTGGCCGAGGCACTCGGCATGCAGTTGCCCGGGTCGGCGGCGTGGCCGGCGGTGGACGCCCGCCGGTACGAGACGGCCCAGGCGGCGGGCCAGCGCATTGTCGCGCTCGTCGAGGAGGACCTGCGGCCCAGTGCGATCCTCACCCACGGCGCCTTCCACAACGCGATCCGGGCCAACGCGGCGATCGGCGGCTCGACGAACGCCGTCGTGCACCTGCTCGCCCTCGCCGGCCGGGTGGGCGTGGACCTGCGCCTGGACGACTTCGACCGGCTGGTCCGCGAGGTCCCGACGCTGGCCGACCTGATGCCGTCGGGTCGTTTCCTGATGGAGGACTTCTGCTACGCCGGTGGGCTGCCGGTGGTACTGCGGCGGCTGTCCGAGGCCGGGCTGCTCGACGACGCCGCGCTGACCGTCACCGGCGACACGGTCGCCGCCAACGTGGCGACGGCCGAATGCTGGAACGACGAGGTGATCCGCACGGTGGCCGAGCCGCTGCAGCCGGCCGGCAGCGGCACGGCCGTCCTGCGGGGCAACCTGTGCCCGGACGGCGCCGTGCTCAAGCAGTCGGCCGCGACGCCCGAGCTGCTCGTCCATGAGGGGCGGGCGGTGGTGTTCGACTCGCCCGAGGACTACCACGCGGTCTGCGACGACGATGACCTCGACATATCCGCCACCGATGTGATCATCGTGCGCGGCGCCGGGCCGAAGGGGTACCCGGGCATGCCGGAGGTCGCCAACGTGCCGATTCCCACCCGGCTGCTCCGCCAGGGGGTGACGGACATGGTGCGCATCAGCGACGGGCGCATGAGCGGTACCGGGTTCGGCACCGTGGTGCTGCACGTGTCGCCCGAGTCGGCCGTCGGCGGACCGCTGGCCCTGGTGCGCACCGGCGACCGGATCCGCCTCGACGTACCGGCCCGCACCCTCGACGTCGTCCTCACCGACGCCGAACTCGCCGAACGGGCCGCGCAGTGGTCCGCGGCGGGCCACACGGCGGACACCTCCGGGTACCGGTGGCTCTACCGCGAGCACGTCCTGCAGGCCGACGCCGGTGCCGACTTCGACTTCCTCGTGGGCCGGCGCGGCGCCGCCGTACCCCGAGACTCGCACTGATGACGGACGACATCACGCTCACCGCGCCGTGGCTGCACGTACGCCCGGAGCACGGCGAGGGTGTGGTCTGGGACGCGGCCCGGCAGACGCTGCTCTTCGTCGACATCCCCGCCGGCCGGATCTGGCAGGCCGCCCCGGCCACCGGCCGGATCGACTACTTCGAGGTACCGGGTACGGTCGGCGCCGTCCACCCGGCGGACGACGGGCGGTCGCTGGTCATCGCCGACGATGACGGCATCGCGCTGTGCCGCGACGGTCGCATCGTCCGCCGGTTGGCCGCCCCGCTGGCCGACCGCTCCGACCTGCGGATGAACGACGCCAATGTGGATCCCGGCGGGCGGTACTTCGCCGGCAGTATGGCCTTCGACCTGCGACCGGGCGCCGGCAACCTCTATCGCATCGACACCGACGGCTCGCTGACCACCCCCGTGACCGGCACCGCCATCAGCAACGGCATCGACTGGAGCCCGGACGGCTCGCGCTGCTACTACGTGGACAGCCCGCTGCGCCGCGTCGACGTCTTCGATTACGCCGTCGACACCGGCACGCTGAGCAACCGCCGCCCGTTCGTCGACGTCCACGACCAACCGGGCTTTCCGGACGGCCTCACCGTCGACGCGTCCGGCGGTGTCTGGGTCGCGTTCTTCCGCGGCGCGCGGGTCTGCCGGTTCGACCCCACCGGGGCCCTCACGACGACCGTCCATCTGCCGGTCGATCTGGTCACGTCGTGCTGCTTCGGCGGCGCCGAGCTGGATCAGCTGTTCATCTCCACCTCGACGGAGAACATGTCCGCGGACGCCATCTCCCGCGCGCCCGCCGCGGGCGGCATCTTCATGCTGCGTACCGGCTGGCGCGGCCGCCCCGGCACGCCGGTGCGGACCAATGGCTGGTGACCCGCTGCGCATGAACGAACCGCGTACGCCGTCGTTGGAGATGCTGTGGGAGCCGGACGACGCCGGCCGATCGCTTGAGGAACGGTTCGGTTTCAGCGAGGCTCGGGCGGCTGGCCGTTGGGTGGCGGACACGCTGCACGAGCAGTGGGGCGTCCGGGTCGACTCGTGCGAGCGGATCGTGATGAGTGGCGGCAACGCGCTGGCGTGGGTCGGCACGCGGTCTGGTCGGCTGCTCGCGAAGTGGTCGGTCGTGCCTTGGCGGTTCTCCCGCCTGACGGAGGTGGCGCGGCTCACCAGCTGGCTGGACGAGTGCGGGCTGCCGGTCTCGGCGCCCGTTCCCGCGCGTGACGGCCGCCTTCAGGTCGAGGTCGACGGCGTCTCGATGGGCCTGCAACGCGTGGTCGAGGGCGATCTTCTCGACACCGCCGAGCCCGCTCACGTACGGGCGGCCGGAGTGGCGCTGGCCCGCCTGCAGGACGCGCTGGCGGCATATCCGGACGCCGCTCGCCTTCCCACAGCGTGCGAGCCGTTGCCGCGGCGGATCGCCGGCTGGCTGGACGCGCACGCCGGGCATCTGCCGGCAGCGGCTCGCGACGCGCTGCGCGGGCTGGTCGACGCGGCTCCGCCCGACCGGCTGCGGCGACAGCTTGTCCACTTCGACTTCCGCGCGGCCAATGTTCTGTTTGCGGGCAACGAGGTCGCCGCGATCCTTGACTTCGAGGAAGCACAGCACGAGTACCGGCTCGTCGAGCTGGCCCGCGCGGCGATCCTGCTCGGCACCCGCTACCACGACTGGGGCCCGGTGCCGGCCGAGGTCCGCGCGGAGTTCCTCGCCGGCTACCAGGCCGTGTGCCCGCTGACCCCGGTCGAGGTGACCTGGTTGGACATCGTGCTGCTCTGGCAGGCCATGGCGATGGTGCCACCGGGAGACGACCCGACCGGGTGGGGACCGTCCGCGCTGAGCCAACTGACCCGAACCTGAGCCACCGGAGGGCAGCGCCACATCGAAGAACGCCGAATTAGAAGGTCCTCAGTGGATTGACACGCCGGTGATGATCACCGAACGTGTCCGCATGATGGAACCCGCGGAACAGATCGTGGTCGCGTTCTCCGGTGAGGGTGCCGGGGTTGAAGAGCTTACCTGGGGACAGCGTGCCATTTGGAACGCTATGACGGAGCAGGACACGTCGCTGCCCATCGGCGGCTGGCTTCCCCTGCCCGAGGGCACGACTGTGCAACACATGGTAAACGAGCTGCGTTTCCACATGACCCGGCACCAGTCCATGCGCATGCGCCTGGTACACGGCGAGGACGGCCGGCCACGACAGTCGGTGTCCGCCACCGGCGAGATCACGCTGGAGGTGTACGACGCCGGTGCCGCCGACCCGGCGGCGGTGGCCGAAGAGGTCACGCAGCGCTACATGGACGCCCCCTTCGACTACGCCAACGAGTGGCCGATCCGGATGGCGGTGGTCCGGCGCGACGGGGTGGCCACGCACGTGGTGTGCATCCTGTGCCACCTGGTCACGGACGCGGCCGGCGGCCTGGCCATGGTGGCGGACCTGGCCAACATGGACCCGGTCACCGGCGAGGCCACCGTGCCCGTGACGGCGACCCAGCCGTTGGACCTCGCCCGGTGGCAGCAGACGCCGGCGGGACAGCGGCGGCACGCCAGTTCGCTGCGGTACTGGGAGGAGCAGCTGCGCGGCGTCCCGTCGTACCGCTTCGCGGAACCCGCGCAGAAGCACAGCCCGCGGCACTGGGAGGGACAGCTCGTCTCCCCCGCCCTGCTGCTGGCCACGGAGGCGCTGGCGAAGCGCCTCGGCGTCTCCGCGTCCAACCTGACCCTGGCCGCGTACGCCATGATGCTGGTCAGGCTGCGCGGAGTGGATCCGATCGTGATCCGGCCGGTCGTCAGCAACCGGTTCTGGCCCGGACTCGCGGACATCGTCAGCCCCGTCAATGAGGCCGGGCTGTGCGTCATCCCGGTCGAGGGGGCGGGCTTCGAGGAGATGGCCATGCGCGCCAGTCGCATCGCGATGCGCGCCTTCAAGGCGGCCTACTACCACCCGGAGCCGATGGACGAGCTGTTCGCCACCATCGCGAGGGACCGGGGGGAGCAACTCGACATCGACTGCTTCATGAACGACCGCCGGGTGGCGACCTTCCCGGACGGGGCGGCCCCGACGGCGGAGCGGCTCCGGCTGGCGCCGCGCGGGGAGTTCCGCTGGACCACGAAGCAGGACAAGCCGTTCGGGCGCCTCTTCCTGCACATCGACGACGCCCCCGACGCGGTGAGCCTGACGGTCCGCGCCGACACCGACTACGTGGACCCGGCGATCATGCGGGCGATAGTGGAGGGAATCGAGGAGATCCTCGTCGGGGCGGCCGTGGACCTACAGGAGGGTGATGTCCCCGCGGTGCCGGCGACCGTCTAGGGCCTGGCGCCGTCGGGGAACCCGGTCCAGCGCAGGTCGGCCGGCAGGTGGCTCAGGTCGTTGAACATGACGATCGCGGCCGGCTGGCCGTGGCGGTACTCGATGACCGTGAGGCCCGTGTTGGCGCTGTTGAGGCCGAGCCACCGGGCCGGCGGGGCGTCGAGCGCGTGGCACACCAGCCAGGCGACCTGGTACGCGTGGGTGATCAGCACTTCGTGGGTGGTGGCGTCGGCGGGCTTCGCGAACCGGGCGACCAGGGCGCGGGCCAGCTGGTGGCCCTCGGCCGCTTCGGCCTCGTCGAAGCCGTCGAAGAAGCCTGCCCACACCGGCGGTCGTTCGGCCGCGTCGGGCACGTACGGAACGTGGTCGATGAGCTCGTGGGCCGCGGCCACGGGCACGGCGGGCAGGCGCCGGGCGAGTTCGGCCGCGGTGGCGGCGGCCCGGGGCAGCGGGGAGTGCCAGATGGCGTCCAGCGGCATGGCGGCAAGTCGTTCGCCGAGCAGGCCCGCCTGGCTCCGGCCGGCGGGGGTGAGTTGACCGAACGCGTCCGCGGCGCCGTGACGGGCGATGTAGAGGTACCGGGTTCCCATGCGTTCCCTCAGGTCGTGATGGCGCCGGTGGCGCCGTCGATGGTGATGGTGGCGCCGTCGTCGAGCCGGGTGGTCGCGTCGGGGACGCCGAGGACGGCGGGGATGCCACGTTCGCGGGCGACGATGGCCGCGTGGGAGAGGACGCCGCCGACCTCGGTGATGACGCCCGCGACGACGCGCAGCAGGGGCGTCCAGGCGGGATCGGTGTATGGGCAGACGAGGATGTCGCCCGGCCGGACCCGGCCGAAGTCGCCGGGACCCCGCACGACGCGCGCGGGGCCGGTCGCCGTGCCGCTGCTGGCCGGCGTCCCGGCGAGCGGGGCCGCCGAGGCGCCACGCGGTGCCGGTAGCGGCGCGGTGATCGGCCGCGCCTGGAGCAGCCAGAGACGGTCGCCCGTGATCGCCCACTCGATGTCCTGCGCGCCGCCGAGGGTGGCGACGACCCGCTGCCCGAGCCGCGCCAGCCGCGCGGCCGTCGCGTCGTCGATGGACGCCCGGTACCTGACTCCGGGCGGCACGTCGCGGGTGACGAGCCGCCCGCCGTGCCGGTCCAGGCGCGTCCGCTTGTCCGCGATGCGGCGGGTGACCGACCCGTCGGCGGCGACGCGGTAGGCGTCCGGGGTGACCGTGCCGCCGACGACGCTGGGCCCGAGGCCCCAACTGGCCTCGATCCCGGTCACGCCGGCCGGGCCGGTCGGCGTGAACATGACCCCGGAGACCTCGGCGTCGACGTGGCGCTGGACCAGGACGGCCATGGCCGGCGGATGGTCGTCGCGGTAACCGGTGGCCCGCCACGAATGCAGGGACACCCAGCAGGTACGGACGGCCCGCGCGACGTCGGCGAGGCCGCGCACGGCCAGGACGCTGTCGTGCTGCCCGGCCGCGGAGGTCGCGGCGGTGTCCTCGTTCGCCGCCGAGGACCGTACGGCGACCGGCCCGTCGCCGAGGGTCTCCAGCCCGCGCCCGATCGCGTCGAGGACGCCGGGGGGCAGCGGCCGGGTCTCGAGCGCGCGCCGGACCGCGTCCGGGCGGTCCGTCGCCAGGTCGGCGACGGCGGCGCGGTAGGCGGAGAACGGGAGGACGAACCCGTCGGGTACGGGCAGGCCGGCGCGCAGCAGCGCGCCGAGGGAGCCCGCCTTGCCCCCGCAGGTGTCGGCGCTGGCGGCTACGAGACGCACGGACACCAACAGAATGTTGACAACATTTTGTTGATTCTCCAGGATCAGCGGCATGGTCCGCAATGACGATGCCGACCGCGCCCAGGCGCGGCGCGAGCAGGAAGCCACCGAGCGCCTGGTCGCCCTCGACGCAGGCGCGTTCAAGGCCCGCCCGCCCTGGCGACCCGCCCCCGTCCCGCCGTCGGCGGTGGATCTGACGCACTTCGCGGTCTGGCGCTCAGCCGACCTGACCGACGCGGACCTCCTGAGCGCGCTCACCCTGCTGCCCGCCGCCCGCGCGGAGGTCGACGGCCTGGAGGCGGGCCTGCTGTTCGCGGCCCGCAGCGCGGGGCTGACCTGGCCGCAGATCGCCGAGGCCATGGGGTTCAACTCGCCGCAGGCCTGCCAGCAGCACTACAACCGGCTGACCGCGCGGCAGGGCGACGGCTCATGACCCACGAGTCCGAGTTCGGCCTGCTGGTGCTGCACGCGGTCCGCATCACGGGGTTCGCCGACACCCCGGCGCTCGCCCGGCGGTTCGGGCTGGACGCCGGCGAGACGGCGGAGGCGCTGCTCGACGCCGAGGCGCGCGGCTGGGTGACCCGCAGCGGCTTCGCGGACATCCAGGGCTGGTCACTGACCGGGTCGGGCCGCGCGGAGAACGAGCGCGAGTTGGCCGCCGAACTGATCCGGGCCGGCGCGCGCGATTGCGTGCGCGAGGTCTACGCGGCGTTCCTCCCGCTGAACGCCCGCCTGCAGCGGGCCTGCACCGACTGGCAACTGCGGCCGACCGCCACCGATCGCCTCGCCGTCAACGACCACGCCGATCCCGCCTGGGACGGCGCGGTCCTCGACGAGCTGGCGGCCATCGACGTCGCCCTCGCCCCGCTCGCTCGGCGGCTGGGCGACGTTCTCGCGCGGCTGCGGGGATATCACCCGCGCTTCAGCGCGGCGCGCCGACGCGTCCTCGCGGGCGACCGCGGTTGGGTCGACCGTACGGACGTCGACTCCTGCCACCGTGTGTGGTTCGAGCTGCACGAGGACCTCATCGCCACCCTCGGCCTCGACCGGCGGGCGCCAGACCGGACGCACTGAACCGGGCTGGCACCCGTGGGGTACCAGCCCGGTTCACCAGCCCTGCGACGTCAGGCGGGCCACTCGCCGGTGACCTTGCGGACGCTGGTCGCACCCGCCCGGTCGACGGCGGCCTTGACCACCGCGAAGATGGCGCCCTGCAACGCGGCGGCCAGCAGGATCTCGCCCCACCGGCGGTCCTCGTCGGTCGCGTTCGGGGCGTCCTGCTCGCCCTCGACAGCCTTCCAGACCTGCTTGAAGATGAGGCCCGCGGCGGCGCCGGCGACCATGCCGAGCACCATGCCCACGGGCTTGTAGGCGAGCTTCTTAGCGTTCATCGGCGGCCCTTTCCGCGGGTCAGTTGCCAGATCACGACTCCGGCCACGGCGGCGGCCAGGGCGCCGGACACGGCGATGATGAGGGTGCGACTGCGCCTGACCGTGTCGGTGGCCCGCGCACGCAGGTGGGTCAGCTCGTCGCTCACCCGGGCCTTCATGTCACCCTTGGCGACCAGGGCCGCGAGCGTGTCCGCCAGGTCCGAGCGGGTCGCCGCGATCTCGCGGCGCAGCTCGTCCGGGTCGGCCGGCGGTGCCGGGGTACCGACGGGCGCCGGGCCCAGCGACGCGCCGGGCGCGGGACGCAGCGCGGCGGGCGGCTCGCCGGGGGCCGCGGGCGGCGGCGTGGGCGCCGGCGACATGGACGTGCCGGGTGGTGGCGGCGAGACCGGGGTCTCCCGCTCGGCCAGGAAGGGCTCGGCCGCCGCCGCCACGGCGGTGGGCGGGCGCTGCTCGGTGGTCATCGCCGCACACTCCCCTTGATCTGGTCGATGCTCTCCTGCACGCTGGCCATCGCCTCCTTCGGCACCGGCGGCACGGACCGTTGCAGCCGGGCCTTGCCGACCAGGGCCAGGATGCCGGCGACGACCAGCAGCGCGACGCCGACGATCAGCGCCGACAGCCACGGCGCCAGCACGGTGGCCAGGCCCAGGATGGCCGTCGTCACCAGGGCGCCCACGCCGAAGAACGCGACCATCGCGCCTCCGCCGAGCAGGCCCGCGCCCATGCCGGCCTGCTTGCCCTTGGCCGTCAGTTCCAGCTTGGCCAGCGCCAGCTCGTCACGGATCAGCCGGGAAAGGTCCTCGGTGGCCCGCTTGATCAGCTCGGCCACGGACGGCTCCGACCGCCCCGCGTCCAGCGGTGCGGCGGGCGGCGGGCTCGGCCGCCTGGGTGTCTCGATCGCCATGGCTCTCACTCTCCCTCGCACCGCTCTTGCCCCGGCAGGAATTGGTCAAAACGCGCCCGGAGCGCCGGGTTGGACGTCGCTGGCGGGGGTAGGGGGCGCATGACCCGGATTTCAAGGGCCTTCCGACTCGACCCGAAAATCGGACGTAGCGTCAGGATGAACGCAGAGATGCGGAAGGGAGGCCTCGGTGGAGGTCGTAGAAGGGACGCCGTTGGGCGCCGAGGAACTTGAGCACATCGACGCGCACTGGCGGGCGGCCAACTACCTGTCGGTCGGTCAGATCTACCTGATGGGCAACCCGCTGCTGCGGGAGCCGCTCCAACCGGAGGACGTGAAGCCCCGCCTGCTGGGCCACTGGGGCACCACGCCGGGGCTCAACCTGCTCTACACGCACCTCAGTCGGATCATCGCCCAGCGGGACCAGGACATGATCTACGTGACGGGTCCGGGCCACGGCGGGCCGGGCCTGGTCGCCAACGTGTGGCTGGAGGGCACCTACAGCGAGGTGTACCCGAACATCAGCCAGGACGAGGTGGGCATGGCCCGCCTGTTCAAGCAGTTCTCGTTCCCGGGCGGGGTGCCGAGCCACGTGGCGCCGGAGACGCCCGGCTCGATCCACGAGGGCGGCGAACTCGGGTACTCCCTCTCGCACGCCTACGGCGCGGCGCTGGACAACCCGGACCTGGTGGTGGCGTGTGTGATCGGCGACGGCGAGGCGGAGACCGGCCCGCTGGCCGCGTCCTGGCACTCGAACAAGTTCCTCGACCCGGTCGGGGACGGGGCGGTGCTGCCGATCCTCCACCTCAACGGGTACAAGATCGCAAATCCCACGGTGCTCGCGCGGATCAGCGAGGACGAGCTGTCCGCGCTGCTCACCGGGTACGGGTACAAGCCGTACCTGGTCGCGGGCGACGACCCGCAGATCGTGCACCAACAGCTCGCCGCGACCCTGGACGTCATCTTCGACGAGATCGCCGAGATCCAGCGGCTGGCCCGCGAGGAGGGCGTCACGGAGCGCCCGCACTGGCCCATGATCGTCCTGCGTACCCCGAAGGGCTGGACCGGCCCGAAGGAGGTCGACGGCCTGCCGGTCGAGGGCACGTGGCGCGCGCACCAGGTGCCGCTGTCCACGGCTCGCGGCGACGCCATCCACCTCGCGGCCCTGGAGGAGTGGATGCGCTCGTACCGGCCGGATGAACTGTTCGACGCGGACGGCGTGCCCACGCCGCAGGTCGTGGACTGGTTGCCCAAGGGTGACCTGAGGATGGGCGCCAACCCGCACGCCAACGGCGGCCGGTTCCCCCGCGACCTAGAGCTGCCCGACTTCCGCAACTACGCGGTGAAGGTGCCGGTGCCCGGCGGGAGCACGGCCGAGCCCACCCGCGTGCTCGGCGGCTGGCTGCGCGACGTGATGGTCGCCAACGAGGAGTACCGCAACTTCCGGATCGTCGGGCCGGACGAGACCGAGTCCAACCGGCTGGGGGCGGTGCTGGAGGCCACCGACAAGGTATGGCGGGCCGACATCGACCCCGTCGACCAGCACCTCGGGCTGCGCGGGCGGGTGATGGAGATCCTGTCGGAGCACACCTGCCAGGGCTGGTTGGAAGGCTATCTGCTGACCGGCCGGCACGGGCTGTTCTCCTGCTACGAGGCGTTCACCCACATCGTCGACTCGATGGTGAACCAGCACGCGAAGTGGCTCGCGGTGACCCGGGAGCTGTCGTGGCGCAAGCCGATCCCGTCGCTGAACTACCTGCTCACCTCGCACGTGTGGCGCCAGGACCACAACGGCTTCTCACACCAGGACCCCGGCTTCGTCGACCACGTGATGAACAAGAAGCCCGAGGTCGTGCGGGTCTACCTGCCGCCGGACGCGAACACGCTGCTGTCCGTGGCCGACCACTGCCTGCGCAGCCGCGACTACATCAACGTCGTGGTGTCCGGCAAGCAGCCCGGCCCGTCGTGGCTGGACATGGAGGCCGCCGTGCTGCACTGCACCCGGGGCCTGGGCATCTGGGACTGGGCGTCCAACGACGACGGCGACCCGGACGTGGTGCTGGCCGCCGCGGGCGACATCCCGACCATCGAGGTGCTCGCCGCGACGATGCTCCTGCGCCAGTACCTGCCGGACCTGAAGGTACGGGTCGTCAACGTCGTGGACCTCATGCGGCTGCAGCCGACCGAGGAGCACCCGCACGGGATGCCGAACGCGGAGTTCGACGCGGTGTTCACCACCGACCGGCCGGTCATCTTCGCCTACCACGGGTACCCGATGCTGATCCACCGGCTCACCTACCGCCGCACCGGGCACCCGCACTGGCACGTGCGTGGGTACAAGGAGGAGGGCACCACGACCACGCCGTTCGACATGCTGGTGATGAACGACATGGACCGCTACCACCTGGTCATCGACGTGATCGACCGGGTGCCGGGCCTGGCCCGTAAGGCGGCGACCGTACGACAGGAGATGCTCGACATCCGGGCCCGTCACCGCGAGTACACCCGCCGCACCGGCGAGGACCTGCCCGAGGTGGCCAACTGGGTGTGGCAGCCTATCGTGTCCGCGTGACGGGTTCTCTTTCCCGAAGCCTGGGCACAACCGACGCGGTACTCATCGGGCTCGGCTCGATGATCGGGGCCGGGGTGTTCGGCGCGTTCGCGCCGGCCGCCTCGGCCGCCGGGTCTCTCCTGCTGGTCGGGCTGTGCCTGGCCGGCATCGTGGCCTACGCCAACGCCACGTCGTCGGCCCAGCTCGCCGCCGCGTACCCGGTCTCCGGTGGCTCCTATGTGTACGGTCGGGAGCGTCTCGGCCCGTGGTGGGGCTTCTTCGCCGGGTGGGCGTTCGTGGTCGGCAAGACCGCCTCGTGCGCCGCCATGGCGCTGACCTTCGCGGCGTACGCGGTGCCGTCGGCGTGGCGTACGCCGGTGGCCGTTGTCGCGGTCTTCGCGCTCGCGGCGGTCAACTACCGGGGTGTGACCCGGACCGCGCGGGCGACCCGGATCATGGTCCCGATCGTACTGGCGGTCCTCGCCCTCGTCGTGGTCGCCAATCTCACCGGCGGCGCCGCCCAGCCGACGGCTTTCGATGTCCCGCACGGCTGGTACGGCGTCGCCCAGTCGGCCGGGCTGCTGTTCTTCGCGTTCGCCGGGTACGCGCGCATCGCCACGATGGGCGAGGAGGTACGCGACCCGGCACGTGCCATCCCCCGGGCCATCGTGCTGGCGTTGGGCATCGCGCTCGGCGTCTACCTGGTCGTCGGGGTGTCGCTGCTGCTGACGCTCGGTCCGGCGCGGCTGGCGGCCTCGACCGCGCCGCTGTCCGACGCCGTGCGCTCCGCCGGGTGGGACTGGGCCGCGCCGGTGGTCCGGGTCGGGGCGGCCGTCGCGGCGCTCGGCGCCCTGCTGGCGCTGCTCGCCGGCATCGGACGAACCTCGCTGGCCATGGCCCGTGGCGGGGATCTGCCGGCCTGGCTCGGCGCCGTGCACCCGCGCTTCCACGTGCCGCACCGGGCCGAGGTGGCCGTCGCGGTCGCGGCGGCCGGCCTCGTGATCGCGGTCGACCTGCGCGGGGCGATCGGCTTCTCGTCGTTCGGCGTGCTCCTGTACTACCTGGTGGCCAACCTGGCGGCATTCACCCAGGGCGGCGCGGACCGACGGTACCCGCGCTTCCTCCAGGTGATCGGCGCGGTCGGCTGCGTCGCCCTGGCCGCGACCCTGCCCCTGTCGTCGGTCCTCGCGGGCGTCGCGGTGCTTGCCGCCGGCCTCGCCTACCGCCTGCTCGCCCGCCCCCGCTAGCCGGACCGACGCACCGCCCGCCGCACCGCGCGCCGCACCGGACCGCACCACGCGCCGGACCGCACCGCGCGCCGGACCGCGTGCCGGGCCTAGCCGACGTTGACTCGAAAATGAACCTGTGGTGCTGGTCAGGCGGCTCGGGGTTGTAGGTCGACGTGGTAGCCGAGGCGTTCGAGGGCGGCGACGGCGCGGCGGTGGTGGTGGTCGGGGTTGTCGCGGTTGAGGAAGTAGTCGCCGCCGGGGTCGTGGTAGGGGGTGTTGGTGGTGAGGATATGCCAGGTGGTGACGAGCAGGGTGTGGGCGACGGCGGTGCGGGCGCGGGCGTGGCCGCGGCGGGCGGCGATGCGGCGGTACTGGGCGTGGGGGTAGCTGTTTTTGGTGCGGATCGCG
>NZ_BAAALS010000020.1:0-116895 GCF_039528415.1 Luedemannella helvata | reverse complement strand
TCCGGGAAACGGACCTGGAGCAATCCAGGCACCGCGCCCGGGCCCGACCCAACACGCTTGCCTGGCTGACCGTGCACCGCCGTTTGGCCCGCGACTACGAACGCGACCCCGCCGTGTCCGAGGCCATGATCCGCTGGGCCGCGATCAACGTCATGGTCCGCCGTGTCACCCGAGGCAAACCCGTCACCCGACAGGCGAAATGGCGCTGGCCCGACGAGATCAACCAACCCATCTCAAACACGCTCTCAGTGAGCTGATGCACCGGCTCGCGGAGACCGCCCGGCCCGGGTCGGCGATCGGCCGGGTCGTGTCGGGATCCGCCTGGCTCTTCCCCGGAAGCAGGCCCGGTCACCACGCGTCCCCCAGCGCGATGGGTAGGCGGCTCATGTCCGCCGGGATCGAGGCGCGACCGGTGCGCAATGCGGCACTCTACGCGCTGGGTGAGGATCTTCCTGCTGCGATCTTTGCTGATCTCGTCGGCCTGCACATCACAACGGCTGAACGTTGGGCGAAGCTCGCTCGCCGAGACTGGGCCGACTACCTCGAAGCTCGGACAGCGCAAGGCAGAGACGAAAGGCCAGATCGCCGACCGACGTTGTAGCTCCAGCCGGGCTCGTACCACTGGCCTTGTGCTACCTGCGGTCTGGCCCCCTGGTGGGAAAAGTTTCCGCGAACACGCCGGTTCGCTCGTTGTGCGAACACGGGCAATCGTGGAAATTTTTGCTTATGCGGCCGCAATCCGAGAAACAGTTGCTCGCCGATGGCTATGACGCTCTGGCCACGCTACTCAACGAGGGCCCCGGGCTGGAGCTACGGCGTCGGCCTGCACCTCACGAGGCCCGCGACGATGCCGGGTACGACGCGTTTTGGGAGGTCGCTGGGGACGCCTCCTCGTACATTGGCACCTTCCTCGTAGAGGTCAAGACCCGTGTCACCCCGCGCACTGTGGAGCATCTGCGGCCGATGCTGCGACCGGCGAGGCTGCACCTGATGCACGAGCCGACTGTCCTGATCCTCGCACCGTGGATCAGCCCGCGCTCGCGTGCTCTCATCGCCGAGGAAGGGTGGAGCTACCTCGACCTAACCGGCAACGCTCTGATCAGAATGCGCCGCCCTGCCCTCTACATACGTCTGGTCGGATCCGACACCGACCCCAATCCGCGCGAACGCTCCGAGGTGCTGCTGCGCGGTACTCAGATCCACGCGCTGGTACGTGTGTTGGCCGATGTCGAGCCGCCCTACCGGCTCGCCGACCTCGCGCAGGTCACGGGACTGAGCAAGGGTTACCTGTCGAAGGCCCTTTCCAGTCTGCACGAACAGAGCCTTATCGATCGTCCTGGCAGTGGTCCTGTCACCAGCGTGGACTGGCCGCAACTGCTACGCGCCCGCGCAGCTGAATATCAAGTGCTGCGTACCAACCGCTCGATCACCTACCTAGCCCGCCGTGGACTTGACGTACTGTTGCGTGAGTTGCACGGCGCCCCCGAGGTGCTGGTCAGCGGGTCATTCGCCGCTCACCGGATCGCCCCGGCGGCTGCCCCTGCCCAGCTACTGCTTTATGTGGCAAACATCGACACCTATGCCAAGCGTTGGGAACTGCTTGCCACCAGCACCGGTGCCAACGTGGTGCTTCTGGAGGCAGCCTCTGGCTCCCAGCTAGAGCGGCCCCGCATTGTTGACGGCCTCGGTCACGTCGGCTACAGCCAACTCGTCATGGACTTGTTGTCCGGCAATGGAAGACTTCCGGAAGAAGGCGAGGCCGTCCTCGAGTGGATGATCGACACACCCGGATGGCGGTTGCCGGACTTGAAGGCGCTGCGCCAGTAGCCTGCGCAGTGACCGTCGCCACCGACCCGCTCTACATCGCCGCCCGCTGCGTGCTGCTCGACGCTCTCGACGCTCTGGCCGAACACCGTGACGCGGTGATCATCGTCGGGGCGCAGGCGGTATACCTGCACTCCAACGATGCCGACCTTGACGCCGGGGTCGCGCCCTACACGACCGATGGCGACCTGGCCATCGTGCCGCAGTGGCTGAACGACGAGACGTCATCCGGCTCATGCGCGGGCACACCAGCGCCGAGCAGATCGGGCGGCAGATGGCCGCCATGGCGGACGACGCGATGGCCGGATCGACCGTCGCCGTCGGTGTGACCCTGCTGGAGAGCTTGTTCGGTCGGGGCGCTTCACCTGGCATTGCAATGGCTGCCGAGGCTCTGACCGGCGCCTTGGACGCCGAGCAGATCCGTGCTCTTGCGCCCGCGTTCGTCGCCGAACTGACCCACGCCTACCGCGGCTGACCCTCATCGCTGCGTTTTGAAACCAGGTTCTCTGCAGGTGGTCTCCTCGGCTACTGTTCGCCGGTGGCAGTGGGACGGCGGACATACCGCGAGGTGGATGGCGAGCGGGTCGAGGGCACGTGGCGGTACATCTTCACCCGCAATATGGATATGTACTTCCTTACCGACATGATCATTTATGCGGACGGGGCAATCGACTGCGGAACGGGCGGGCTCACGGACCTGGATGGTCTCCGCGAACAGCTGCGCTGCGGTCGCGTGGCGGTGACCCTGACGGAGGGCGGCCGGGCATCAGCACATCACGTCGCGAGCTGGCGCTTCTTGGAACCGCAGACGTGGGTTGATGCAGAGAATCTGGTGGGTGAGGCCGCTGACGAGATCGACAGGCTCAATGGGCGGCCTGACTCCATCGGACGATGCCTGCAGGCTGTAAACGAGTACCTCGCAGACATGTCGGAACCGAATCGTCTGGCAGTACGTGAGCGCTACCTGGCCATTCCCAAGCACCTGCGCGTCTATGCCCTCGGGGACATGGATCACAAGGACGGTCCGCTTCGGGCTTTGATCACCGGCATCGGTGCTCCCCTGCACGGCGACCCCAACGGCCGGATCGTGACGGCAGGGACGCACGCCAACGCGATCGAGTACTTCCGGGAGCGTGATCTTGCCGTGGCCCGGTGGGAAGCACGGGTTCCGGCTGACGGGCCCGAACGCTCACAAGCCGCCACGGTGACGATCCCGCAGACTGTCTACCCCAAGGGATGGCCGGAAACGCCAGGGATCGAGGTCCTGCAAAACGACTACCCGACCGCCATCAACGTCCGTGGGCGGAGCTATCCGACCGTTACGCACGCCTACTGGACGCTGTCGTCCAGTGATCCGGAATCGCGCGACCGAATCGCCGCCGCGGAGCGTGGTTTCGACGCCAAGAAACTCGCCGAGAACGCTCCGCGCCACGACGGGTGGCCGGCTGCCCGGCTGGCCGTCATGGCGGAGCTGCTTCGCGCGAAGTACACCCAGAACATGCTTGCCGCGGAGACGCTGAGAGCTACTGGCGACGCCAGGCTCATCTATGTCTCGTTCGACTCGGCGTATTGGGCCTCAGGCGGTAAGCGCGGCACCAACTGGATCGGCCGGTTGCTGGAAGTAGTCCGGTCGGAACTTGTCGCTGTCGAACTGGGGCTCTCCGCGGCCGCGAGCTCATGACCAGACTCATCGCTCATGAGCTGATGACGCTTGGAAGTCGCAACCCACGGATCGGCATCGACTGGGAAAGGCGCCCCAGCCGTTACCTGACCATCGACGGTGTACCTGGCTACCAGATCGCATACTCGTGCGGCACCTGCGGACTTGTCCTGCGTCGCGAACCGGGTGCCCCGACCGGACTGCTACCGGCTACCGACGTTCGGGATCGTCTCAACGCTGGGCTGGATGGACTCGACACGGACGTCATCGATACGTTCGCTGCCCAGCTGCCGCGCGGTGACTACCAGGTGATGCTCCTGGACACGAAGCCTGCGCTTGCCGCGCCCGGCTCAGCGGGCGACTATTTCTCCGTCGAGGGGCCGGCAGGCTGGCGCAATGAGGAGTTCGAGTACTCCATCGACCCTGCCAATACGAGCTACTACCGGCTCGATCGTCGAAGTATCGGCGAGCATGACGAGTTCTTCGAGTTCGCCGTCCCCTTGGGTGATCCGGCCGAGCTGGACGCCGATGTCGTCGAGCGGTACTCCAGCGCGTGTGGCCAACCGACCGCCGTTGCGTTCGGGCTTCTCGATATCGAAGGCCCCTGGTTTAGGCAGGAGCGGCATTGGGGCTTGTTCCACTTCCTACTCGACGGGCACCACAAGACCGCATCTGCGGCGGCCAACAGCGGCTCGATCAGGCTGCTCACATTCGTCTCGGCTGGCGAGTCCATGGCTTCCGACGACGAACTGCTGCGCCTCCCAGAGATCATCAACGCTGACCAACGCGAGGGCGACCGATGACAGCGGCAGGAGCTTCTGACCGGGTTGCCCGATGCTGATCTCGCAGTACGCCTACTTCGCTATCCAGTCGATCCATCTGGCTGCCACGGAGATCACCGCTCGGCTCGGTGTCGAACCGGACGAAACCAAGACTTGAGGCAGCCGCCAGGCAGAGCCGGCAATCCCGGTCACACACTGCTGGCGCGTGGTCTGCCGAAAGCCAGGTCTGACCGTCGACGAGCAGATTTCGCGGATCGTGGATCGTCTGCTCCCGCACGCCAACCGGATCGGTGCGCTGGTGACGGAGCTCGACGAAGCGGAAGATGGGCCGGGCTCAAGCGTTCTTCAAGTCGTCCGAGTCTTCGAGCATCCCGAGGGCGAGCCGGAGGACCTACGCGGGCCAGTGGACGGTCTGGAGAAGCTGCCCGGACAACACCAACTGCTGGGCTGGCACGTCGATCGGCGGACGCTGGAGTTTCTGCGGATCACAGGCGCAGAGCTGGACATCGACGAATATGCCTACAGTTGATTCGCTCTCGGGCACTTGGGGCGGGGAATACGACACGTCCCGAATATGTGCCCTCTAACAGTAGTGTGACCTTTCTCGTGGTGTCTTCAGGGGTGCATTGAGGCCTCATATGCGGCTGCGCGCCTGACCGATCGGGATGTCCCCCGGACCTGCAACGGTCCGGGGGACATCCCGTTGCTGCCCTCGGCTGCTGCCGGTGACCACTGCCAGTTGGGTCATCACCGGAGTACCAGCAGGTCGACACGCGCGGGGGACACCCCTTCATCATCGTGCATCGTCGCCTGCGATGATGGCGCTCGATGATCGAGCTGATCGACCTCACCAAGTCGTACGGGCGGATCCGGGCCGTCAACGGCGTGACGTTCACCGCCGAACCCGGGCGGGTGACCGGGTTTCTCGGGCTCAACGGTTCCGGCAAGACGACGACGCTGCGGATGTTGCTCGGCCTGACCCGGCCGACGTCCGGTACCGCTCTCATCAACAAGGTGCGCTACCGGGAGCTGCGCGACCCGGCCCGGCATGTCGGGGCCGTGCTGGAGCAGGGGATCAGCCATCCCGGGCAGAGCGGGCGGGCCCACCTGGTGACGCACGCGCTGCTCAGTGGCGTCGCCCGCAACCGCGTCGACCCGCTGTTGGCGTACGTGGGGCTCGCGGACGCGGCGCACCAGCGCTGCGGTGCCTACTCGCTCGGCATGCGGCAGCGGCTGGCGGTGGCGACCGCACTGCTGGGTGACCCGCCGGTGCTGGTCCTGGACGAACCGGCCAACGGGTTGGACCCCGAGGGCATCGCCTGGCTGCGTGAGCTGCTGCGCGCGCACGCCCGCAAGGGCGGCACCGTACTGATCGCCAGCCACCTGCTCGCCGAGCTGGCCCAGCTCATCGACGACGTGGTCGTCATTTCCGACGGCACCGTCCGGTACGTGGCGCCGCTGGCGCAGCTGTACGGTTCGACATCGGCGCGGCTGCGGATCCGTGGCAGGGATCCCGAACGCCTGTCGCGCGCGCTCCAGGCGGCCGGTGCCCTCGTCGGCACCGACGGAGGCGCCCTCGACGTGACCGGCCTGACCCCGGAGGAGGCGGGCGACATCGCCTTCGAGGCCCAGGTGCCGATCTACGAGCTGGTGAGGGACTCCCCGAATCTCGAACAGCTCTTCCTCGACCTGGTGACCGCCGCGAACGCGGAGGCCGTCCGATGATCGCCGTGGTGCGCAGCGAGCTGTACCGGCTGTCGACGACCCGGTCCAGTGCCATGTCGCTGGCGGTCGTCAGCGCCCTGGGCATCACCCTCGGTACGGTCAGCGCCGACTTCTGGGCGCTGATCGCCGGAGCGGGCGCGTTCGGGTTCGGGGCCATCGGGGTCACCCAGCACTTTCAGCACCGCACGGCCGTGCTGCTCTACCTAACCCGCCAGCGCCGCATTCCCGTGCTGCTCGCGCAGCTCGTGACGGCCCTGATCGTGAGCGTGGGGTTCACCGCCGTGAGCGGTGCCTCGGTGCTCGCGCGCGGCTACCACGAGGAGTACCTGACCACCCTGCTGGTCGCCCCGGTCATGGCTGTGCTCGGCGCGGCCGGCGGGGCCATCGCGCGCAGCGCCACCGTGCTGTTCGTCGGCTTCACGGCCTGGATCGTCTTCGTCGAGGCGGCGTACGGCAGGATGCGGGAGCCGTTCCCGTTCTCGGCGTACCTGGACGCGACCACCGGCGACCTCGACAAACTGCCGGTGTTTCTGGGTTGGGCCCTGGCGGCGGTCGTCGGCGCGCTCTTCGCGGTCCGCCGCGACCTGACCGGCGACTGACCGTCCTACGGCTCCTCGTCGGCGGCGCAGTTGCGGCTGGTGCGGTTGACGATGTGCTCGGCCTCGTCGGTCGTGATGCCGGACGGCTTGCCGTCGAACCAGGTCTCCACCTTGAGCAGGGCGCGGCGCTGCTCGTAGTGCAGGTGCGGGGCGCTGGAGTTGCCCGTACTGCCGACCTTGCCGAGCTGCTGGCCCTGCTTGACGCGCTGACCGACCTCGACCATGGGCGGTTCGAGCATGTGCAGGTACTGGGTCTCCCAGCGGCCGCCGTGGTCGATCTTCACCCAGTACCCGCCGCCCGTGCCGCGCTTTCCGTCCGGATTGTCCGGCGTACGGTTGCCCAGCGACCCGTTGATGCCGGCCACCGTCACCGTGCCGTCGAACGAGGCGAGCACCGGGCGCCCCCACGCGGACCCCTTTGTCGGGATCATGTCGACCTCGTACTCGCCGTGGCTCGGATACGTGCTCAGCCGCCACTTCTCGCCGCACGCCACGGGCAGCTGGAACAGCGGCCGGGGCCCGGGCGGCCACAGCAGCACGACGGCGGCGACCGCCACGACGAGCACGACCACGCCACCCGCTGCGAGCAGCATCCACGTGAGCGGTCGCATGCGCTTGCGGGGAGTGCCGTACGTGCCCGTCATGGGCCGAGCATGACAAACGCCGACAACCGCCCACCATTCGTGGCATGCGTTAAGGCCAGTTTCGGCTGCTATTCGACTCTCGATAACAGCAGAAACTGGCCTTAACACGGGAAACCACGCGGGAACCACGCGCGGAGCGCGCGGGGAAGCGGCGCGGCGGCGGCGGGTCAGGCGGGGGGCGGGGTAAAGAGGGGACGGACCTCCACGCCGCCGTCGCGGGTGGCCGGGTTCAGTTTCGCGATGCGCAGAGCCACGTCCAGGTCGGGGGCCTCCAGGACGAAGAAGCCGGCGACGACCTCGCGGGTGTCGTGGAACGTGCCGTCGCTGACCACGTCGCCCCGGATGGCGGTGGCGACCGTGCTGGGCTGGAACGCGAAGCCCGTGACGGCCCTGCCGCCCAGCTCCTCGACCTGGGCGGGGTAGCGCTCCAGTGCCGCGATGTGCTCCGGCGTCAGGGCCATCGGGTCGGCGGGCGCGGGTGAGAAGATCAGGATCCCGTACTGGGGCATGGTGTCCTCCTTGAGAGGTGGTCCGTTGCCCTACCGACGAACGCCCCGGGCCGCGATCGACAACACCCGCCAAGATCTTTGTCGGTGGTATGGAGCAGGATGGGCACGGTCGATCGGGGGGAGGGCACGATGAGCGTCGCGGCGAGCTACGCCGAGTTCGGGCTCAGGGAGGCGCGGGGCGTGTCGCCGGCGTACGAGCGGCTCTCGGCCGCCATCGCCGCGGACGACGAGGTGCTCGGGCTGGTCGCGTCACTGCCCGAGGCCAAACGTCAACCCAATCTCCTGTACGGGGTGGTGCGCCTGCTCGGCGGCCCCGTCGACGACCCGGTCGCGTTCCGCGACTTCGTGGTGGCGAACTGGCCGGCGGTCGCGGCCCAGGCGTCGGCCCGGGCCACGCAGACCAACGAGGTCGGCCGCTGCGCGGTGCTCCTGCCCGTACTCGCCAGGCTCCCGCAACCCATCGCGTTGCTGGAGGTGGGCGCGTCGGCGGGGTTGTCGCTGTTCCTGGACCGGTATGCCTACCGCTACGGTGACCACCGGGTGGGCGCGGGCGAGCCGGTGCTGGAGTGCAAGCTGACCGGCGTGGCGCCGCCGGACCGGTTGCCCGAGGTGGTGTGGCGGGCCGGGCTGGACCTCAACCCGTTGCGGGTGACCGACCCGCGGGACGTGGCGTGGCTGGAGGCGCTGGTCTGGCCGGAGCATGAGCACCGCCGCGCCCGGCTGCGCGCGGCCGCGGCCGTCGCGGCGGCCGACCCGCCGCTGCTGGTGCGGGGCGACCTGGTCGACGACCTGCCGGCGCTCGCGGCTCTGGCGCCGCCGGACGCGACGCTCGTCGTGTTCCACACCTCGGTGCTCTACCAGGTTCCGCCGCAGCGGCGGGCCGCGTTCGTCGAGCTGGTCGGCCGGCTGGCGGGGCACTGGGTGTCCGTGGAGGCCGCGGACGTCGTCGAGCACGGGCCGTTGCCCGCGCCGCCGGCGGACACGTTCCACAACGTGCTGTCGTGCGACGGCGTTCCGCTCGCTTACACCCGCCCGCACGGGCAGGGGATGACCTGGTTCGCATGAGAGTCCATAAAGGAGTGATGGTGACGGGGACGGGGATCCTGCTGGAGACGCTGAACGGTCAGCGCCGGCACATTCTGGGCATTCTGGATGGACTGTCCGACGAGGACCTGCGGCGTCCCGTGCTGCCCTCGGGGTGGAGCTGCCTCGGGCTCGTCCAGCACCTCGCTCTCGACGTCGAGCGGTTCTGGTTCCGCGCGGTCGTCGACGGCGAGAAGGTGGAACTCAAAACGGGCGACGAGGCGTGGCGGGTGCCGGCCAGCACCTCCGCGCAGGAGATCTTCGACCTGTACCGGCAGGAGATCGCGCTCGCGGACGCGATCGTCGCGCGTACCCCGCTGGACGCGGAGGCGGCCTGGTGGCCGACGGAGGTCTTCGGCGACGACTTCCCGTCCCGGCCGATGCTGGGCACCCTGCTGCACGTCATCACGGAGACCGCCACGCACGCCGGGCACCTCGACGCCGCCCGCGAGCTGATCGACGAGCGCACCTGGCTCATCGTGACCGACCGGCCGCCATGGAACGACTAGCGTCCGGGCGCACCGCCGACGTCTTCGCCGTGGACGGCGGGCGGGTGCTGCGCCGCTACCGCGAGGCCTGGGACGCGACCCGCGAGGCGGCCGTCATGGCGTACGTGGGTCGGTACGGGTTTCCGGTGCCCGCGGTGCACCACGCAGAAGGGCCGGACCTGGTGATGGAGCGGGTCGACGGGCCGACCATGCTCACGGCCCTCGCGACCGGCGCGCTCGACGCCCCCGACGGCATGCGGATGCTGGCCGACCTGCACGCGCGGCTGCACGCCGTGCCGGCGCGGCCGGGGGCGCCGGCGGGGGAGTGCGTCGTGCACCTCGACCTGCATCCGGACAACGTCATGCTCACCGCGGGCGGGCCGGTCGTCGTCGACTGGAGCAACGCCACCGACGGGCCGGCCGACCTGGACCTGGCCGTGACGGCGTTGATCTTCGCCGAGGTGGCGGTCGATCTCGCGAACCCGCTCGCGGCCCTCGCGGGTGAGGGCCTGCGGCTGTTCCTGGACGCGGCGGGCGGTTCGCCCGGGCGCGGCGTCGACGGGGCCCTGGCCATGCGCGCGGCGAACCCGACGCTCAGCGTGGCGGAGAAGGCCCGCCTGTCCCGGGCAGCGGCCCTGGTGCGGGCCACGCAGGTGGACTCCTGACCCGGCAGCCCCACCTGCCACGCCGGTTCACGACGTTGTGACCAGGTGCACGAGCGCGCGCCCTCCCGCCCGCCCGGCGTGCCCGGATAGCCTTGTGACCTCGTCGTACGCGCTACGGAAGGAGGCGGCGTGCACGCGGAGCTGACCCCGGTGATCGCCGCCACCACGGACTGGCTGCTCGCCGCTTTCCCTCCCCGCGCCGGGGCATGGCACGCGGCGCTCGCCCGCGTGCAGGCCCGCCAGGCGGTCTGCGTGGCGGCGTGGCTGCGCTACCCCACCGCGTTGGACGGCGAGCTGCTCATCCTGACCGGCCCGGGCGGATCCGGGCGGCTGGACTGGCTCGTGGGCGCGGAGGACCGCGACGAGCCGTGGCGGACCTGGGTCGACGAGGTCGTGGCCAGCTGGGCCGCGTGCCTGCTGGCCGACGTGACACTGGCCCGCGACGCGGTCGCCGCGCTGGACGAGGGCGACGGCCTGGTGCCGGACATGCGGCGCCTGTGCGACCCGGACGCCGCCGACGGCCGGGCGACCCCGTTGCTGCGCCACCCGGACCTGGTCGGCGCGGTCGCCGACCTGCACCGTGCCGAGCTGCTCGCCCGGGTCGGCCGGCCGGTCGCCGCCTGATCGTCAGGGATGTGACGAGGTCCAGTCGCGTATCGCGTCGCGCATGCGGTCGAACACCGCGAGCGGCGGTCCGGCCAGGATGTTGGCCGTCGCGGACTCGCCGGCCGCCGGGTGCGGCCGCGTCGGCGCCATGGCCTGCACCGCGCGGATCGCGGTCGCCATCCGCTGCAACTGTTGGGGCTCCAGTACCTCGCGCAGCATTATGAACTCCTCGGCCTCCTCGGCCTCGGCGTGCGCGATGACGTCCTGGGCCAGCTCAGCCAGGCCCTCGTCGAAGCCGGGCGCGTCGACCCCCATGTCGTAAAGATCGGAAAGCACCTGCTTGGCGTCCTCCTCCTCGGCGAGCCGGCTGTCCACGATGTCGTCGCCGTCGTCGAGCTTGCGCCGGGCCATCGGGTGCACGACCTCCTCCTCGGCGGTCTCGTGCATGGCCAGCAGGCGGACGAGGTCGTCGAAGAGCTCCCGTTTGGTGTCCCCCTCGGCGGAGCTCACCTCCTCGAACAGCGTCCTCATCTGCTCGTGCTGGGCGAGCAGCAGGTCCACGGCGTCCAGGTCCTCGGTCATCTCGGCCATCTCAGTCCCCCATGTGGATGCACACGCTTGGGCCGATCCCAGGCTAGAGCGCGCCCGGTCGCCGCCGCAGCCGTTTGACCTGCGCGCTCATCTCGTCACATGGCCATTCGCGCGGAACGCCCGCCGGTAGGCCGCGGGGGAGACCCCGACGGTGCGGTGCAGGTGGGAGCGCAGTGACACGGCCGTGCCGAACCCGGCCCGCCGCGCCACCGCGTCCACGCCCAGGTCGGTCGTCTCCAGCAGCAGCCGGGCGTGCTCGACCCGCTCGGCCAGCAGCCACTGGCTCGGGCTCAGCCCGGTCTCCTCGCGGAAGCGGCGGGTGAACGTCCGCACGCTCATCCGCGCGGCGCGCGCCATCGCGTCCAGGTCGATCGGCTCGTCGAGGCGCCGCCGGGCCCATTCCCGGGCCGCCGAGGTGGCGCCGCCCGCGGCGGTCGGCACCGGCCGCTCGATGAACTGCGACTGCCCGCCGTCGCGCCACGGCTGCACCACGCAGCGGCGCGCGGCCCGGTTGGCGACCTCGGCGCCGAAGTCGCGCCGCACCACATGCAGGCACAGATCGAGGCCGGCCGCGACTCCCGCCGAGGTCAGCACGTCCCCGTCGTCCACGAACAACACATCAGGATCCAGGAGTACGCGCGGGAAGAGCGCGCGGAAGCGGGCCGCGTGCAGCCAGTGCGTGGTGGCGGGCCGGCCATCGAGGACGCCCATCGCGGCCAGCGCGAACGCGGCCGTGCAGATGGACATGAGCCGGGGCGCGCGGGCCGCGACGGCCAGCGCCGCCCGCTCGGCGTCCGTCAGGGCGCCGCCGGCGAACAGTGCCGCGTTCTCCGTGCTGATCCCGGGGACGACCACGGTGTCGGCCCCGGCGAGGATCTCCGGCCCGTAGTCGGGCAGCACGCTGAACCCGCCGGCGCAGCGCACCGGGCCGCCGTCCGGGGTGCAGGTGCGCACGGCGTAGTGGCGCCGGCCAGCGTCGTCGCGCGCGGTCCCGAAGACCTGCGCGGGGATGCCGAGGTCAAGGGGGACCACGCCGTCGAGGACGAGCACGGCGACCTTGTGCCGGTTGTCCGGGGGAAAGGGCATGGCCCGATTCTTTCACATAGTGGCTTGCCGGCCACTCGTTACCCGGCGGACGCGGGCGGCATATTGACCGGGTGACCCTCACCCAGAGCCCCGCCGCCCCTGCGGCCACGCCCCGCCGTGCCCGGATCCACCGCGCCTGGTGGGTCGCCGCGGTCGCGTGCGTCGCCACCATCGGCGCGGCCGGCTTCCGGGCCACGCCCGGCGTACTCATCCAGCCGCTGCAGGACGAGTTCGGCTGGTCGCGGGGCACCATCTCGGCCGCCGTCAGCGTCAACCTGGTGCTGTTCGGCCTCACCGCGCCGTTCGCCGCCGCGCTCATGCTCCGCTTCGGCATCCGCCGGGTCGTGGCGTGCGCCCTGCTGGTCGTCGCCGCCGGCAGCGGGCTCACCGTGTTCATGACCGCGTCCTGGCAGCTCATGCTCTGCTGGGGCGTACTCGTGGGGCTCGGCACCGGGTCCATGGCGCTCACCTTCGTCGCCATGGTCACCGGCAATTGGTTCGTCGCCCGCCGGGGACTCGTCACCGGCATCCTCACGGCCGCGGGCGCCACCGGGCAGCTGATCTTCCTGCCCGTACTCGCGGGGGTGGCGGAGTCGCGCGGGTGGCGGGTCGCGGCCCTCACGGTGACCGCCGCGGCGCTCGCGGTCGTTCCGCTCGTGCTCGCCCTCCTGCGGGACCGGCCGGCCGACGTGGGGCTGCGGCCCTACGGCGCGCCGGAGGACCCTCCCGCCGCGGTGGCCCCAGTCGCCACGGCGCCCGCGGGCGGGGTCGCGGCCCGGGCGCTGCGCGAGCTGGCCCGCGCGGCCCGCACGCCCGCGTTCTGGTTCCTCGCCGGCGGGTTCGCCATCTGCGGCGCCAGCACCAACGGGCTGATCGGCACGCATCTCATTCCGGCCGCGCACGACCACGGCATGCCGACCACGACGGCTGCGGGGCTGCTCGCCCTCGTCGGGATCTTCGACATCGTCGGGACGATCCTGTCGGGCTGGCTCACCGACCGCTTCGACGCCCGGGTGCTCCTCGTCGTCTACTACACGCTGCGCGGCGTCTCGCTGCTGGTCCTGCCGGCCGTGCTCGGCGACGCCGTGCACCTGGGCATGGTGGGCTTCATCGTGTTCTACGGCCTCGACTGGGTCGCCACCGTGCCGCCCACGATCGCGCTGTGCCGGGCGCACTTCGGCGAGGCCGGGCCCATCGTGTTCGGCTGGGTCTTCGCCGCCCACCAGATCGGCGCGGCCGTGGCCGCCTCCGCCGCCGGGGTGCTGCGCGACGTGCGCGGCGACTACACTCTCGCCTGGGCCGGTGCGGGGGTGCTGTGCCTGCTCGCCGCCGCCCTCTCCGCCCGGGTCGGCCGGCCGGCCGGCGCGCCCGCCCCGGCCGTCGCCTAGGCTCTCCTCGGCCCGTCGCGCGGGCGGGCCGAGCTGGGAGGACGGCCATGGTGCGGTATGTGGTGATCGGCGGCGGAATTGTCGGATTGGCCACGGCGCACCGGATCACCATCGACCAGCCGGACGCCACGGTCGTCGTGCTGGAGAAGGAGCCGCGCGTCGCCGCGCACCAGACCGGCCACAACTCGGGCGTCATCCACGCCGGCGTCTACTACAAGCCCGGCAGCCTCAAGGCCGGCATGTGCCGCGCCGGGCAGGCGTCCATGTTGGAGTTCTGCGCCGAGCACGGCATCGACGCCCGGGTCACCGGCAAGCTCATCGTCGCCACGGACGCCGCGGAACTGCCCCGGCTGCGGGCGCTGCACGAGCGGTCCGTGGCCAACGGCCTGCCGGTCGACCTGATCGACGGCGATCAGGCCCGCGAGTACGAGCCGCACGTGGCCGCGGTCGCCGCCCTGCACGTGGCGTCCACCGGCATCGTCGACTACGCCGAGGTGTGCCGGGTGCTCGCCGACCTGGTGACCAAGGGCGGCGGCGAGGTACGCCTCGGCGCGCGGGTCACCGGCCTGCGCCGCGACGGCGCCACGACCGTGGTCGAGACGACCGGCGGGGCCTTCGTGGCCGACCGGCTGGTCAACTGCGCCGGCCTGCACGCCGACCGGATCGCCCGGCTCGCCGGGTTGACCCCGTCGGCGCGCATCATTCCGTTCCGGGGAGAGTACTACGAGCTGCGTGCGGACCGGCGGGACCTCGTCCGCGGGCTGATCTACCCCGTACCCGACCCGCAGTTCCCGTTCCTCGGCGTGCACCTCACGCGGATGGTCGACGGCAGCGTGCACGCCGGCCCCAACGCCGTGCTCGCGCTCGCCCGCGAGGGGTACGGCTGGGGGCGCGTCAAGCCGCGCGACATCGTCGACGAGGTCGCCTGGCCGGGCCTGTGGCGGCTGGCCCGGCGCCACTGGGCGTACGGGCTCACGGAGGTGCGCCGGTCGTTGTCCCGCAAGCGGTTCGCGGCCAGCCTGGCCCGGCTCGTACCCGGGATCACCACCGCCGACATCGTGCGCTCCGGCGCGGGCGTGCGCGCCCAGGCCATCGCCGCGGACGGCGCGCTCGTCGACGACTTCCTCATCGAGCAGGCGCCCGGACAGGTGCACGTCCTCAATGCCCCGTCGCCCGCGGCGACCAGCTCGCTGGAGATCGCCAAGCACATCGTGGCGCGGTTCGACGAGTAGCCGCCCGGCGCGTAGGTTGTTCCTTGCTTCGTTGGGAGGGCGCATGCGGCGGTACGGCGGACCGGCGGCGGGACTCGTGGTCGCGGCGCTGCTGACCGTACTGTCCGGGGGCTGCGACAAGGGCGCGGCAGCCGCGCCGACCGAGCCGCCCCCGCGCACGTACGCGGCGTCCGCCGCCGGCGGCGCCTGCCAGCTGCTCGACTTCGCGGTCATCAACGAGACGCTCGGCGTCACGTTCGACATCGCGGGCGCGGCCAGCAAGGACCACACGTTCACGTGCGCGATCACGAAGGCCGGCTCGACGTATCCGGACCTGACGTTCTCCCTCGCCGCGACCGGGTCCGACCCGACGATCTACAAGCAGGCCCTGGTGCCCAAGAGCGCCACATCAGTGTCCGGCCTCGGCAAGGTCGCCTACCGGACCACGTCGGCCGCCAGCGGCCAGCGCGGCCCGCGCGTCGAGGTCGGCTGGCTCGCGGGCGAGAAGGCGATGGTCCTGCGCTACACGTTCGCGAAGGACGCGACCGCCGAGGACGCCACGACGCTGACCCCCAAGCTGGTCGCCCTGGCGAAGAAGATCGCCTTCGCCAACATCTGACCGCTCCGCGCCTCACCCACCTCGCAGATAGGCGCGGGGGTTCAGCGGGAGGCTACGAAGACGCGGGAGGCGATCTCGCGGGGGAGGCGGACCGCGTCGCCGTCGCGCTCGACGATGACGGCGTCGCGCTCGTGGGCCACGTCGACCTTGGCGCCCGGGTCGATGCCGGCGGTGTGCAGTTGGCGCAGCACGTCGGCGTCGGTCTGCACGCTCTCGCAGATGCGGGTCACCACGACCGTGCCGGTGAGGCCGGGGAAGCCGAGGTTGCGCTCCGTCTCCGCGCCCGGGACCTCGGTCGCGAGAGGACCGAACTCGTCCAGCCCGGGGATCGGGTTGCCGTAGGGCGAACGGGTCGGGCGGCCGAGCATCTCGAAGACCTTCTGCTCCACCGACTCGCTCATCACGTGCTCCCAGCGGCAGGCCTCCTCGTGAGCCTCCTCATAGGGCATGCCGATGACGTTGACGAGCAACAGCTCGGCGAGGCGGTGTTTGCGCATGACGGCCACGGCCTTGGCGCGGCCCAGGTCGGTGAGCGCCAGGTGCCGGTCGCCCTCGACGTTGAGCAGGCCATCGCGCTCCATGCGGGCCACCGTCTGGCTCACGGTCGGGCCCGACTGGTGCAGCCGCTCCGCGATGCGCGCGCGCAACGGCGGCACCTGCTCCTCCTCGAGTTCGAGGATGGTGCGCAGGTACATCTCGGTGGTGTCTACAAGATCATTCACAGTGGGTGCCCTCCCAGACTTGAATGCTACCTGGCCCACCGGACAACACCTACGCGGTGAGAGGCGTATGCCGAGCGTGGAAGGATGGCCGGGTGACCCTCATTGACGCGGCCACGCTCGCCGCCCAGCTTGCCGACGCCGACCCGCCGACGGTTCTCGATGTGCGGTGGCGCCTCGGCGGCCCGCCCGGCCGCGAGGCCTATCAGGCGGGTCACCTGCCCGGTGCCGTCTTCGTCGACCTGGACGCCGACCTGTCCGGCGCCCCCGGCGCGGGGGGCCGGCACCCGCTGCCCGATCCGGGCGCCCTGGAGGCGACCCTGCGGGCGGCCGGCGTACGGGCGGGACATCCCGTGGTCGCGTACGACGACGGCGACGGGCAGGCCGCCGCCCGGCTGTGGTGGGTGCTGCGCTGGGCCGGCCACGACGACGTCCGCGTCCTCGACGGCGGCTTCGCCGCGTGGCGCGCGCAGGGCCGGCCGGTGACCGCGGACGAGGTGACCCCGGGGCCGGGCGACATCGTCGTACGCCCCGGCGGCCTGCCCGTCCTCGACGCCGCGGGCGCCGCCGATCTCGCCCGGGCCGGGGTGCTGCTCGACGCCCGGGTAACCCCGCGCTACCGGGGTGAGACCGAGCCGGTCGACCCGGTGGCCGGTCACATCCCCGGCGCGGTGAACCTGCCGGCGGCTGACCTCGCCGGCCCGGACGGGCGGCTGCGCCCCGCCGAGGAACTGGTCGCCGCGTTCGAGGCGGCCGGCGTGACGGCCGGGCGACCCGTGGGGGCGTACTGCGGCTCCGGGGTCACCGCGGCCCGCACGGTCTTCGCGTTGCACGCGGCCGGCCGCACGGACGCCGCCCTGTACGTGGGCTCCTGGAGCAACTGGGTCGCCGACCCCGACCGGCCGGTCGCCACCGGTGACAAGCCGTGACCGCGCTCGTCGTGTGGGGCGAGGAACTGCTCGGGTACGACCTGGGCGAGCACCCGCTCAACCCCGTACGCGTGGAACTGGCCGTGGCCCTGGCGCGGGAACTCGGCGTGCTCGACCGTCCCGGCGTGCGCGTCGTCGCGCCCGAGCCGGCCGACGACGCGGCGCTGACCCGGGTGCATGAACCGCGCTACCTCGACGCCGTGCGCGCCGCCGCCCGCGACGCGCGTTCCGCGCTGGCCTACGGGCGCTGGGGCCTCGGTACGAGCGACAACCCCGTGTTCGAGCGCATGCACGAGGCGAGCGCGCTCGTCGCCGGGGCCACGCTCGCGGCCGCCGAGGCGGTGTGGCGCGGCGAGGCCACCAGCGCGGTCAGCATCGGGGGCGGGCTGCACCACGCCATGCCGGCCCGCGCGGCCGGGTTCTGCGTCTACAACGACCCGGCCGTGGCGATTGCCCGCGTGCTCGACCTCGGCGCGCAACGTGTCGCATACGTCGACATCGACGTGCACCACGGGGATGGCGTACAGAAGATCTTCTATGACGACCCGCGCGTGCTCACCGTCAGCCTGCACGAGTCGCCCCTGAGCCTGTTTCCCGGCACGGGTTTCCCGGACGAGACCGGGGGCGCGGGCGCCGAGGGGAGCGCCGTCAACGTGGCGCTGCCGGCCGGCACGGGCGACCAGAGCTGGCTGCGCGCGTTCCACGCGGTCGTGCCGGCCGTGCTGCGCGCCTTCCGGCCGGAACTCATCGTCGCCCAGTGCGGCGCGGACACCCACCGCCTCGACCCGCTCGCCGACCTGCGCCTGACCGTCGACGGCCAACGCGCCGCCCAGCTCGCCGTGCGCGACCTCGCCGACGAGCTGTGCGACGGCCGCTGGGTCGCCACGGGCGGCGGCGGGTACGCCCTCGTGGAGGCCGTACCGCGCGCCTGGGCGCACCTGATCGCGACCGTGACCGGCGAGCCGCTGGAGCCCGGCCGGCCCACGCCCCCGGCGTGGCGGGACCTGGCCCAACGCCGCCTGTCCGAGCTGGCGCCGAGCGCGCGGCGGGTGGCCGGCGACGTGCCGCCCAGCATGACCGACTTCGGCGACACCACGGTGACGCCCTGGGACCCGGACTCCGACCACCCCGTCGACCGGGCCGTGCTCGCCACCCGCCGGGCGGTGTTCCCGCTGTACGGTCTCGACCCCTACGACCCGAGGGACTGACATGGCGGCCGGGGAGGCGGATGTCCTGCTGGCCGATGGCGCGACCGTCCACATTCGACCGATCCAGCCGGAGGACGCCGACGCCGTCGTGGCGCTGCACTCGCGCTTCTCCGAACGGACCCGCTACCTGCGCTACTTCAGCCCGTACCCCCGCATTCCCGCCGCGGACCTGAGGCGGTTCGTCAACGTCGACCACCACGACCGCGAGGCCCTGGTGGTCAGCTCGGGTGGGCAGCTCATCGCGATCGGCCGCTACGAGCGGCTCGGCGACGGCTCGCCCGACGCCGAGGTCGCCTTCGTCGTCGAGGACGCCCACCAGGGGCGCGGCATCGGCTCCGTACTGCTGGAGCACCTCGCGGCCGCCGCGCCGCGCGCCGGCATCACCCGGTTCGTCGCCGAGGTGCTGCCGCAGAACGGGGCCATGGTGCGCGTCTTCTCCGACGCGGGCTTCGAGGTCACGCGGCGCTACGCCGACGGGGTGGTGCACCTGACCTTCCCGGTCGCGCCGACCGACCGGTCGCTGGCCGTGCAGTGGCGGCGCGAGCAGCGCACGGAGGCGGCGTCGATCGCGCGCCTGCTGGCTCCGCGCGGGGTCGCTCTCTACGGGGTACGGGCGGACAGCGGCGCGACGGCCCTGCGCCACCTGGTCGCGTCGGGTTTCTCGGGCACCCTGTGCGTGGTCGACCCGGCCGCGTCGGGCGACCACGCGGGCGTGCCGGTCGTCCGGTCGGCCTCGGCGGCGTCCGGGCCGGTCGACCTGGCGGTCGTGGCCACGCCAGCGGCCGACGTGCCCGGCGCGGTCACCGATCTCGCGGCCGCCGACGGGCACGGGCTGATCGTCGTGTCGCCGGGATTCACCGACGCGGCGCTGTCCGGGCTCGGGCACGCCGCAGCGACCGACGCGCCGGGGGTGCGGGAGCAGCGCGACCTCGTGGCGGCCGCGCGGCGGGCGGGCCTGCGCCTCATCGGGCCGGGCAGCCTGGGCGCGCAGCGCGTCGACGGGCTCAACGCGAGCCTGGCCCCGGCGCTGCCGCCCGGACGCATCGGCCTGTTCTGCCACTCGGCCGCCATCGGCGCCGTGCTGCTCGCCGAGGCGCGCCGGCGCGGGCTGGGGGCGTCGACGTTCGTCTCGGCGGGCAACCGGGCCGACGTGTCCGGCAACGACCTGTTGCAGTTCTGGACCGAGGACCCCGCCACCGACGTCGTGCTCATGTACCTGGAGACGCTGGGCAACCCGCGCAAGTTCGCCCGCATCGCCCGCACGCTGGGCCGCGACAAGCCGATCGTGCTCATCACGTCCGCCGGTACGGGCGCGGGCGACCCGGCTGCCGTCGCGGCGCTGGTGGCGCGCTCGGGGGTCATCCGGGTCGACACGATCGGGGAACTGTTCGACGTCGGCGCCCTGCTGGAGGCCCAGCCGCTGCCCGCCGGCCCGAGCGTGGCCGTGGTTGCCGGCGACGCGGCGTTGGCCGCCCTCGGGGCCCGCGTGTGCGCCCGCGCCGGCCTGGACGTCGCGCCGGGGTATCCCGCGCCGTCCTCACCGGACCAGGCGGCCGCGGTGCGCGACGCGGTGGCCGACGACGCGGTGCACGCGGTCGTCGCGATCGTGCCGCCCCCGCCGTCCGGGCCCAGCGACGCGGCCTGGCTGGAGCAGGCCGTCGCCGGGGCGGACAAGCCCGTGGTGGCCGTCCTGCTCGGCACGGAAGGGGCGCGGCTCCTCCCGGCCGGCGTGCCCGGGTACCCGACTGTCGAGGAGGCCGCGCGGGCGCTCGCGAGGGTGGTGACCTACGCCGCGTGGCGCCGGGAGCCGGCGGGGGACCTGATTCCTCTGTCCGATGTGGATGCTGGTCGGGCGGGGGAGGTGGCCGCCCGGAGCGGTCCGGTCGAGGAGCTGCTCGCCGCGTATGGCGTCGCGGTGCTGCCCGAACGCGCGGCCGGTTCGGCGGAGGAGGTCGTCGCGGCCGCCCGCGAGCTGGCCACGGGATCGCTTGACGGGTCGGCGCAGCGGGAGGTCGCGTGGTGGCCGCTGGTGCTCAAGGCGACCGCGCCCGGCCTGCGCCACCGCCTGGACCTGGGTGCCGTGCGTCTTGACCTGGCCGACGAGGCGGCCGTGCGGCGCGCGTACCGGGACGTGGCCCGCGCGTTCGGCCCGGAGGTGGTCGTGCAGCGCATGGCGCGGCCGGGCGTGGCGTGCGTCGTGGAGGTCGTCGACCACCCGGCGTTCGGCCCGGTCGTCGGCTTCGGCCTCGGCGGGGTCGCCACCGACCTGCTGGGCGACCGCGCGTGGCGCGCGGCGCCGCTCACCGACCGCGACGCGCAGCAGCTGGTACGCGCGCCGCGCGCGGCCCCGCTGCTGTTCGGTCACCGGGGCGCCGCGCCGGCCGACGTGGACGCCCTGGTGGACCTGTTGTTGCGGATGGGCCAGCTGGCCGCCGACCAGACGACCGTGCGCCGGCTGGTCCTCAACCCGGTCCTCGCGCACGCCGAGGGCCTGACGGTCCTGCACGCGGAGGTCGCCTACGGCACCCCGGCCGCCCGCCCGGACACCGGCCCGCGGCGCCTCGGCCTGTGAACCCGCGCGGCCGCGCGGCTCAGCCCCAGACCTCCTGCGCCGTCTCCACGATCAGGCGCAGTTTGGCGACCTGCTCGTCGTAGCTGAGCGCGTTGCCCTCGACGGTCGACGAGAAGCCGCACTGCGGTGAGAGGCAGAGCTGGTCGAGCGGCACGTACCGGCTCGCCTCGTCGATGCGGCGCTTGAGGTCGTCCTTGCTCTCCAGCGTGCCGCGTTTGGTGGTGACGAGCCCGAGCACCACGCACTTGCCGGGCGGCACGAAGCGCAGCGGCGCGAAGTCACCCGAGCGCGCGTCGTCGTACTCCAGGAAGAAGCCGTCGACGTCGAGGTCGTTGAACAGGGCCTCGGCCACGAAGTCGTACCCGCCCTGCGCGGCCCAGGAGGAGCGGAAGTTGCCCCGGCACATGTGCGTGGTGACCCGCATCTGCGGCGGTCGCCCACGCAGCGCCTCGTTGATCTGGCGGATGTACCGCTCGTGCTGGTGCTCGGGGTCGCCGCCCTGGCGCGCCACCATGTCGCGTTGCCGCGGATCGTTGAGATAGGCCAGGCTGGTGTCGTCGAGCTGCAGGTACGTGCAGCCCAGTTCGCCGAGGCGCTGCACCTGCTGCGCGTAGGCCGCCGACAGGTCCCGCCAGAACTCCTCCAGGTCCGGGTAGACCTCCGGGTCGATGGCCGCCCGGCCGCCCCGGTAGTGCACCATGCTCGGCGACGGGATGGTCAACTTCGGGGTGGTCTGCTTCACCTGGTCCTTCAGGAATCCGAACGCGTCACCGAAAATGGTGTCCGGCAGGGTGACCCGGCCATCGATGCGCAGCGCGGCCGAGGTGAACTCGATCCGGCCGTCGTCGTTGAAGAACTCCACGGTCAGGTTCTCGTCCGCCTTGCGCACGCCGCCCAACTGGTAGATGAAGTCCATGTGCCAGGAGGTACGCCGGAACTCGCCGTCGGTCGCCGACTGCAGCCCCACGTCCTCCTGCATCGCCACCACCGCGCGGATCGCCTCGTCCTCCACGGCCCGCAGCTCGTCCGCGGAGATCCGTCCCGCGGCCCGCTCCTGCCTGGCGTGCAGCAGGTTCTGCGGGCGCAGCAGACTACCTACGTGATCGGCTCGAAACGGAGCCAGCGAGCGTGCGGCCATGCTTCCCCCTCCGCGTACCTTCCCCGACTCCGGCCAGCCACAGTCCGGCCCATGGCTGATCGGATGAGCTACCCGCAGCCTTGCATTGCAAGATGTCGATGTCCAGTGGCTCGGGGCAGTCGGCCCAAACCAGCGAACCCTGAGGACGCTGGCGCCGAGGCGACGAGGCGTCGGTTCCTATGGGCGTTGCTCCGGTTCATCGGTGTGACGGCCTGCGCGGGGCGTGGACGTATGAGCCGCGCTCGCGCGACGGCGCCCCGGCCCTCCGCGCGGACGCCGGCCCGAGGCGCCTTGGGTGGCTGCCTTCGATGCAATCTGCGGCGGGCCGTCTTGGGTTACAGTTATTACCGATATGGAGGGCGGTGACCCCGGTGACCAGAGCTAGTGTTCTTGGAAGTGCCACCAAGGTCGAAGCGAGCGCCCGCGACCACGACGTAGTCGCGGAGGTTAGCCAAGCAGTCGCTCATGCGGGCCAGGTGAGTCTGCGGCTACCGAGCGGAGCGGAAATTGTGCTTCCGGAGTCGTTGGCGATCGTTTTGCGGGCGTCTGCAGAGGAACTCTCAGCTGGGCGTTCTGTGACGATACTCGCTTCGGAGAGCCTTCTAACGCCAGCCGAGGTCGGGCAGATGCTGGGGCTGTCCCGTCCATTTGTCGCACGCCTCCTTGACCATGGCCAGATTCCGTCTGAGCGGCTGCCGGACAGTACTCATCGGGTCGTAAAATTGGCCGACGTTCTGGCCTTCCAGGAGCGTCGCGAGCGCCGCCGGGAAGGCAACGAACGCATCGCCGAACTGATCGAGTCCGAGGACTATCCGTACTGAACTTTTCGCAAGGATTGGCCAGGCTTGACTCGCGTATTCGTTGACACCAATGTCCTGTTTCCATACTCACTCATGGACATGATGTTAACCCTTGCTGAAGATGGGATCCACGAGTTCCTGTGGTCCGACGACCTCCTGGACGAGTGGGAGCGGGTAATCGTCCGCGAAGGGCTGCGATCTGCTGAATCGGCTGGGCGCCTGACCTCCCAGGTTCGACTCTACTTTGCGGAAGGTTATATCCCGCGACACGAATATAGGCACCTGGTCCGCCTCATGCCGGGCGGTGACCCCGATGATCATCTGCATATGGCGGCAGCTATTGCGGGCCGCGCCGACGTCATCGTCACTGCTGATAGCCGCGACTTTCCTCGATTTGACCTGGCTAAACACGGCATCCGTGTACTCAGCCCGGATGAGTACCTCCTCGAAGTCGTCGGTGAAGTACCTGACGAGATCATCCTCGCGGTCCAGCGCATCAGCGATCGGCGACAGCGACCGCCCATGGCGGTCGAGGAGATCATCGACCGTATGTCAAACGCCGGTGCGAGGCGTTTTGCGATGCGACTGCGTGACTTGCTCGCAATGGATGGGACCGACCCGAAGACGGATAATGAACCGTCGGGCGCAAAGCAAGTTCGATGGCGTGCGGGCTGGACGAAACCTCGTGAGGTGGCGGAGCGGCTAGCGCACAAAATGCCTCCTCCGTATCGCGTCGCACTTCGCGTCCCCAAACACGTTGCGATTGGACCCGACGCGCATTCTCATGTTATGGAGGCGCTCATCGTCCATGTGTTGGAGGCTTGGCCACAGGGGACGGCGATCACGATCAGCTATTCCAACGGCACCTACGCCCAAGCGTTGATCTATCCTCCACATGTACTGACCGAAATCGGGCCGTCAACGGACCATGTCATGAAGGCCGCCGTCGCCTTTGAGTGGCTCGATCCAGCTACGTTCACCGCACGACACACGGACTTCGAGTCTCAACCCGTCTGGCAGGACAACCCAGTCCGTGAATGGGACTGTACTATAGACGATCCACGAGAAATTGGACTTTTCATCCAAGCCGGCGTCCAAGGTGTGCTCGGTGTCGATGTCTCTCTCGGTTACAAAATTCTAATATTTAACATTCATCCGAAATACTGGCCTGATCTCGACGGATCCGGAGAGTCCACGACCGATTCTTGAGTCCCTCAATAAGGGTCCTGTGGGTTCCGCTTTGGGATTTGCCACCTTTGAACCTGTATGCCCTGGACACCGAGCCAACGCTTCGATGCCCGGCGACCGAGTCTGGCTGTTACACGAACCGACCCGACCTCATACCCAAGCTGGTGTAAGTATCAGGCGCTCTCGCGCGATCGTCGTGCCCGTGCGACGATCGGGCCGTGTCCACGGTTGTCGATGCTCCTTCAGTGCACGGCTCGGTCGGGTTGAGTCGCTGGTGGTGGCTGGTGCCCGAGGCCGTGCTCGTCCTCGCGGCGCTCGTCGCCGCCCCGTACGCGCCGAGCGCGCAGTCGCCGCAGGAGCTGCGCGCCGATGTGATCGGGCGCAGTGTCGCGGCCGTGGAACAGCTGTCGCCGGACGAGCACGCGCATCACGGGCACGCGGTGGCCGAGGGCCAGACGAAGATCGCGTGCGTGGTGGAGCTGATGGGGTACGCCCCGGCGGACGCCAAGCGCGCCGAGGACGTGACGACGGCGTACACGTACTTCCTGTGCGCGGCGGGCGCGGCGGGGCAGCCGTACGCGCAGGCGTCGCGCATCTCCGGGCCCGCGGCCGTTGACCTGCGGCAGAGTCCGCCGCTCGTGCACGTCCCCGAGGCCGGCCTCGGCTACGACGAGCGGCTCAAGGCGATCATCCCGGCGGAGTACCAGGACTGGGCCGCCCAGGGGTTCCGCGACCGGGGCGTGCCGGAGGCGCTGTTGCCGAAGTATGAGGCGATGCTGGTCGCCTCCCCGTAGACGCACCGACGCCCCGACCGGATCGTCCGGCCGGGGCGCCCGCGCACAACGGATCAGGAAGCGAACACTTCCAGGCGCTTCGCGCGCGACGGGTGGCGCAGCTTGAGCAGCGTCACCTTCTCGATCTGGCGGATGCGCTCGCGGGAGAGGCCGAACTCGCGGCCCACCTCGTCGAGCGTGCGCTGGCGGCCGTCGTCGAGGCCGAAGCGCAGGCGGATGACCTCCTGCTCGCGCTGCGACAGCGTGGCGAGGACGACCTCGACCTCGTTGCGCAGCTGGCCCTCGGACACCGCGTCGGCCGGCTCCTCGCGGGGGTCGACGCGGGCGACGAAGTCACCGAGCGCGCTCTCCCCGTCCTCGCCGACGGCCTGGTCGAGGCTCACCGGCTCCCGGTCGTACGAGATGAGTTCGAGCACCTGGTATTCCTCGACGCCGAGCGCCACGGCCACCTCGGCGACCGACGGCTCGCGGCCGAGCGTGGTGGCCAGGTCGCGGCGGGCCCGCACCATGCGGTTGACCTGCTCGACCATGTGCACCGGGATGCGGATGGTGCGGGCCTGGTCGGCCATGGCGCGGGTGATGGCCTGGCGGATCCACCAGGTGGCGTAGGTGGAGAACTTGTAGCCCTTGGTGTAGTCGAACTTCTCCACGGCGCGGATGAGGCCGAGGTTGCCTTCCTGGATCAGGTCGAGGAAGGCCATGCCGCGGCCGGTGTAGCGCTTGGCGATGCTGACCACGAGGCGCAGGTTCGCCTCCAGCAGGTGGTTCTTGGCGGCCTTGCCCTCGCGGGCGATGGTGCGCAGGTCGGCCGCGAGGCGCGGGTCGAGGTCGGTGGCGCCGGCGAGGCGCTCCTCGGCGAACAGGCCGGCCTCGACGCGCCTGGCCAGGTCGACCTCCTGCTCGGCGGTGAGCAGTTTCGTCCGGCCGATGCCGTTGAGGTAGGCCCGCACCAGGTCAGCGGAGACGCCACGGTCGTCATCGAGGTCGAGCACCGCCTCACCGCCCTCCGGCATGTCGGAGTCCTGCGGCAGGGTCGCCTGCTCGGCAATCTCGGTGAGCGTGTGGGCCACGGTCGGTCGCCTCCCCGAATCGATGCGCGCGGTGATGTTCACGGGAAGGACTCTGCCCGATGGCGCGTGAAGTCGCGGTGAGGTAGCGACACCTCCAGGGACCAATGGGGGACAACCCCGAGAAGAAAAACCCCTATTTGTACGGGCTTGTGGTGACCTTTGGTCAGCCCTCCAGCAGGACTGTCCGCGGCCCGACATTCACGCTCTCGACGAGCATGTGGGTGCGGAACCGTCCGGTGGCCACCCGCGCCCCGCGGGCGCGCAGCTCCTCCACGAACGACGTGACCAGCGGCTCCGCCACCTCGGGCGGCGCGGCAGCGCTCCACGACGGCCGCCGTCCCTTGCGCGTGTCGGCGTAGAGCGTGAACTGGCTGACGACGAGCACCTCGGCGTCCGTGGTGGCCACCGACTGCTCATCGTCCAGAATGCGCAGTTCATGCACCTTGCGGGCCAGCGTCGCGGCCGTCGCCGCGTCGTCGGTGTGCGTCACCCCGACGAGGACCAGCAGCCCTTCGCCGATCTTCCCGACCACCTCGTCATCGACCGTGACGGCGGCCCGGCTCACCGTCTGCACCAACGCCCGCACGACCGCGAGCCTACGACGCCGGCGCCAGCAGGCCGCGCTCCACGAGGTGCGCCACGATCGGCGCCGCCATCGCGGCGAGCACCGGCTCCGGCGTCTCGTACGCGGCCGCGAGGACGGCGAGCTGGTCGCGCAGCGGCACCCGCCCGTCGGCGCCGGACACGAGCGCCAGCACCAGCGGGTCGACCTCCTCCGCCCAGCGCAGCCCGTCCGTCATCGCCAGCACCTGCCGGTCCACCTCCCAGTCCGACCCGTCGAAGCCCGCCTCCTGGGTCAGGCGCAGGCCGTCGGCGCGGCGCAGCGGCGCGTCCAGCAGCGCGGCGCCGGGGCGCGCGGCGAGCCAGTCCTGCCGGTCGAACCATGCCGCGACGTGGGGCCCGAACGGCGGCGGGACGGCCTGCCGCAGGTCCTCCAGGCGTACCACCGGGGTGGCGTGCGGCGAACGACGCAGGGTGACCAGGCCGAAGCCCACCGCCTCGACCTTCTCGGCCGCGAACCAGTCCAGCCACGCCTCGGCCCGGCGCGGGTCGAACGCCTCGGCGGCGTCGCGCAGCCACAGGTTGACGTACTCGACCGGGTCGCTGGCCTCGCGCTGGATCACCCACGCGTCGCAGCCCGTGCCGGCGAACCAGCCGGCCACCCGCTCGCGCCAGTCCTCGCCGGTCACGTGCAGCCAGTTCGCGAGGAACTGCAGCGTGCCGCCCTCGGTGAGCAGGTCGCCCGCCGCGCCGGCCAGCTCGGCGCAGACCCGGTCGCCGGCGCGGCCGGAGTCGCGGTACGTGTACCGGGTCGAGCCGGGGCCCACCACGAACGGCGGGTTGCTCACGACCAGGTCGAAGCGGCGGCCCGCGACCGGCGCGAGCATGTCCCCGGCCAGCAGCTCCCACTCGACGCCGTTGAGCGCGGCCGTCGTGGCGGCGAACCGCAGCGCCCGGTCGGACAGGTCCGTGGCGGTGACGTGTCCGGCGTGGCGCGACAGGTGCAGCGCCTGCACGCCGCAGCCCGTGCCGAGGTCGAGCGCCGAGCCCACCGGCCGGCGGATCGTGGCGCTGGCCAGGGTGGTGGCCGCGTTTCCGATGCCGAGGACGTGGTCCGTGCGCAGCGGGCCGGGGCGGGCGTCCGCGTCGAGGTCGGACAGCACCCACCACTCGGCGTCCCCCGAGCCGGTGGCGGCCTCGCCGTAGACGTCCAGGTCGACGCCCGCGTGGATGCCGTCGCCGTACCGCTCGACCAGGCCGGCGTCCAGCGCGGCGGCCAGCGGCAGCGGGTCCAGCGCGGCGGCCACCGCGGCTTCGGGCTCGGTCTGCCCCGCGATGAACACGCGCACGAGCGTGGCCAGCGGGTCGCCGTCCGTCGTGGCGCGCAGCAGGGCCCGGAAGTCGTTGCGCCGCACCGCGTCGACGGCCTGCTCACCGATCCGGCCGGCGATGCCGGCGCTGGTGTAGCCGGCCCGGGTGAGCGCCTCGCGCAGCCGCGCGACGTCGGCGGGTGCGAGCAGCGGGGCCGGTTGGGTCTCGGTCACGGTCCCATCCTGCCCGGCCGCTCCCGCGAAGACCGGCGGACCCCGGGGATTACGTCGCCAGCCGCCGCCACAGGAAGTCGAACACCAGCGCCGACAGGTGTGCCCGCTGGCTGTTGTCGGCCGCGCCGCCGTGCCCGCCCTCCATGTTCTCGAAGTACGTCACGTCCGCGCCGACCTCGCGCAGCCGGGCAACCAGCTTGCGGGCGTGCGCGGGATGCACCCGGTCGTCGCGGGTCGACGTCGTGACCAGTACGGGCGGGTAGGCCCGGTCGTCGCGCACGTTGTGGTACGGGGAGAACCGGCTCAGGTACGCCCAGTCGTCCGGGTCGTCCGGGTCGCCGTACTCGGCCATCCAGCTCGCCCCGGCCAGCAGCAGGTGATAGCGGCGCATGTCCGTCAGCGGCACCTGGGTGACGACCGCGCCGAACAGCTCCGGGTGGCGGGTCAGCATCACCGACGTGAGCAGGCCACCGTTGCTGCCGCCCTCGATGCCCAGCGTGCGGGGCGTCGCGAGCCCGCGCGTGACCAGGTCGCGAGCCACGGCGGCGAAGTCCTCGTACGCCCGCTCGCGGCCCGCCCTGACGGCCGCCTGGTGCCACGCCGGCCCGTACTCGCCGCCGCCCCTGATGTTGGCGACCACCAGGCGGCCGCCCCTGGCCAGCCAGCCACGGCCCACGACGCCGCTGTAGTAGGGCGTCAGCGAGATCTCGAAGCCGCCGTACGCGGTGAGCAGCGTGGGCACCGGGTCGGGCCCGCCCGGCGCGGGGTTGACCACGAAGTACGGCACGTGGGTGCCGTCGGCGGACGTCGCGAAGTACTGCGCGACGCCCATCCCGGTCGCGTCGAAGAAGGCCGGCTCCCGCTTGAGCGCGGTCACCGGCTCGCCCACGGTGGCGTGCCACAGCGTGGAGGGCTGGGTGAAACCCGTGGTGAGCAGCAGGTACTCGTCGCCGGCATCCGGGTCGGTGTCGCACACCTCGAGGTGGTTGAGGTCGCCGACCGCGTCCGGCGCGGCCGGCTCGACGCGCCAGCCGTCGCCGGTCGGGGTGAGGATCTCCAGCCGGGTGCGCACGTCGGTCATGAGCGTGAGGATCACGTGGTCGCGGGTGCGCGACACGTCCTGCAGCGAGGTGTGCTCGTCCGGGGCGAACAGAACGGTGATCTCCGGCGCGCCGGCGAGCACCCCGTCGAAGGGCGCCGCCAGCAGGCTGCCGGCGGGGTGGGCGGTGCCGCCGACCGACCAGGGGGTGCGCGGGCGGATGAGCGCCCACGCGCCGTGCGCCTCCACGTCGGCGTCATCGGGCACCGCGAGGTGGCGCAGCGTCCCGTCGCCGTCGAGCAGGTACGTGTGGCCGGCGAAGAACTCCATCTGCCGTACGACGAAGTCGCGCTCGTACCCGGGCGTGCGGTCGCGCCACGCGGCCACCAGGACGTCACCCGGCTCGCCCTCGAAGATGATCGGTGCGTCCGCGACGGGCGTGCCCCGCCGCCACAGCCGCACCGTGCGGGGATACCCGGCGTCCGTGAGCGAGCCCGGCCCGGTGTCCGTGCCGACGTACACCGTGTCGGGGTCGCGCCACGCGACCGAGCTCTTCGCCTCGGGCAGCGTGAAGCCGTCGGCCACGAACGCGCGCTGCACCAGGTCGTACTCGCGGACGACCGCGGCGTCCGCGCCGCCGCGTGACAGCGACAGCAGCGCCCGCCGGCAACCCGGCCGCAGCACCTCGGCGCTCTGCCAGACCCAGTTCTCGCCCTCGTCGGCGGCGAGCCGGTCCAGGTCGAGCAGCACCTCCCAGTCGGGCCGCGCGGTGCGGTAGCTGGCCAGGGTGGTGCGCCGCCACAGGCCGCGCGGGTGTGCCTCGTCGCGCCAGAAGTTGTACAGGAGCCCCTCGCGCAGCCCGGGCACGGGAATGCGGTCGTCGGCGTCGAGCACCTCCAGCAGTTCGGCGCGCAGGTCCGGTGCCCCGTCCGGGATCTCGGCGTTGCGCTCCCGCACCCAGGCGAGGGCGCGCTCGCCGTCGACCTCCTCCAGCCAGCCGTACCGGTCGGCGGTCACGACGCGGCCCGCAGCGCGATGGCCTGAAGGAAGATGTCGCCGATCTGCGCGGGGTCCTTGGCGATGAACACGCCGCCACCCGTGACCCGCACGATCTTCTCCAGCTCGGTCCTGCTCGCGTCCTCGCCGATGCCGATGGCGATCACCTGGATGGGCTTTTCGGGGTCGGCCTCCTTGCGCAGCTGTTCGAGCAGCCCGTCCAGGGAGATGCTGTTCGAGTCCTCGTTCTGGCCGTCGGTGAGGATGACCATGGAGTTGACCCGGCCGGGTGCCCAGCCCTTCTTCACCTCGCGGTAGCCGGCCAGCATCGTGTCGTAGAGGCCGGTGGCCCCGCCGTTCTTCGGGGTGATGGTGTTCAGCGCGGCCAGCAGCTTGTTGCGCTGCGACGAGATCGGCGCGATGGGCACGAGCTGTTGGTAGTCCTTGTTGCCGTCCAGGAAGGTGGAGAAGGTCCACAGGCCCACGGACCAGTCGTCGTCGAACAGGGCGAGGCCGCCCTTCGCGGCCTCCACGGTCACCTGCTCGCGGGTCGCGTTGCCGGCCGTGGGCACCAGTTGGCCCATCGAGCCGGAGACGTCGATGATCGCGAGCATCCGCGACGGCGCCGTCACGGCCGTCCAGGTGGTCAGCGCCTTGACGATGGCGGCGGGGTCGGCCGGCTTGCCGGTGTCGATGGTCGTCGGCGCGCCGGTGGGCGCCGCGAAGCCCGCGCCGGTCTTGCCGTCGGAGGCGCGCAGGCCGGCCTTAGCCAGCTCCCCGGCGTACGTGTCGCCGTGCAGGGCCGCCAGCAGCTGCGCGGCGGTCGGGTTCTTCACCGGGTCCATGGTCGGCAGGACCGTGTACGGATAGTCCAGGCTCAGCGGGGAGGGCTGCATGTAGATCGCGGCCAGCCGTACGGGCGGCTCGGTGGCGTTGTAGGACACCACCGCGAACTCCGGCAGCGGGGCGGCGCCCAGCTTGCTGGCCAGGGTGGCCGCGTCCTTGTCCTTCGGGTACTCCGCGAGCAGGTCGGCGGTCAGGGCCGACTTGCCCTTCACGAGCGCGCGCAGCGCCGCCACGGTGTTCTCCTGCGCCTTCGCGCCGGTCGCCTGGGCGGCCCCCGACATCGCGAGGAGGCCGGACAGGCCGGCGGCGTTGCGGGTCGGCTCGACGATGCCCACCCGCATGGGGGTGCCCTGGTTCATGGTTTTGAGCAGCTTCGGCCAGGTGACCTCCGTTTTCGGCCATCCCAGGGTGCTCGCCAGCGGCTCGGGCACGGCGAGCACGACCGGGCTGCGCCCGATCGAGGTGAACTTCTCGGGCACGATGGGCCTGTCGGCAGGCGGGGCGGCCGAGGCGGTCGCCGCCGGCTTGTCCGCGGTCGCCGGGGCGGTCGCGTTCCTGCCGCCCGCCTTGGCCGTGGCCGCGGCCACCTGCAGGCGCTGAAGCCACGTGGAGGAGTCCGGGATCCACACGTCGGGCACCTTCGTCGCGCCGTCGGCCTGCCCGATTTCGCGCATGGTGACGCGGTGCGCGCTCGCGATCGCGGCCGCGACATCGACGGGCTCGGCGGCGGTGACCTCCACGGAGACGCACTCGTTGTTCGGACCCTTGGCGTCCTTCACCCAGGACTGGGCGGTGGCGTCGACCGCGGGCGTGATCTCCGGGGCGGCGGCCACGGTCAGCCGCAGCTCACCCTCGCAGGAGGAGCCTCGACGCTGAAGGACCACGAGCGTGAGGAATCCCCCCACGACGGCGACGGTGGTCACGATGCCGATGACGACTCGGCTGGCCGTGCCGGTGGAGGAGGGCCTGCGATGGCGTGCTGTCACGGGAGTCATCTTGGGGTAGCCATCCGGCTTACCACCACGGGCCGTTCGGCCGATGTTGCGGGCGCGACAGCGCAACTCTTTCCAGCAAAAGACCAGGTCAGACCGTTTGATCAACAATTCGGATTCGGATGATTGCGGACCGTGACGATCATGTTTGCCCAGGGCGTTCCCGGCTGTGCCGGACGAGGCCCCGGGTCCCGTTCCGGCGAGTATCTGATCTCGGACAGCGGGTCGCGGGCCGGCTCGCTGTCCCGAGAGCGGGCAGGGCGGCGCTACGGGGCGGGGGTCACCGTCAGGAGTGCGGTCAGTCGGCCGGCCATCAGGTCCACCTCGATGTCCGTGACCTCGTCGCCCAGGTCGCGGTTGAGGGCCTCGCGCGTGTAGATGATTTTCGCGTCCTCGGGGACCTCGGCCGCCGGCAGCAACTCGATGTCGTCGCCGACGAGGGCGAGCACCGGGTGGTGGAGGCCGGACACGGCCAGGGAACGTACGTCGTTCGCAGTCACGATCGCCATGGCGGGCTCCTCAGTTGCTCGCTCCCAGTGTGCGTCCGCGGCGGCGCGCGGCGGGCCCAACCCGCAATATCGGCATCCGATAACGCGATCCGATCGGTGTCGAGAACCGCGCGCCGGCTCCGACCGAGGTGTGTAATCGCTGCGGAACGAGGAGGGCACGGATGAAGTACATGATCATGATGTTCGGTGATGCCGCGACCGCCATGGAGACGAAGTCGCGGGAGTGGCTCGTGGAGATGACCACCTTCATGCGCGGACTCAACCAGGAACTCGCCGACAACGGCGAGCTGGTGGTGGCCGAAGGTCTCGCGGACTCGGTGCGGGCCAAGACGGTCACGCTGGTGGACGGCGCACCGGTCGTCACGGACGGACCCTTCGCGGAGGCGAAGGAGTCGCTGATCGGCTTCTGGATCGTCGATGTGGAGGACGAGGCGCGCGTCCTGGCGATCGGGGGACGCATCGTCGCGTACTCCGAAAGGCTTGAGATCCGGCCCGTCCTCGGCGGGCCGCCCGAGCTGTGACGGCCGAACCCCGCGTCGAGGACCTGCTGCGCGAGCTGGCGCCGCAGGTGCTCGGCGCCCTGGCGCGCCGCCACGGCGCGTTCGACGCGTGCGAGGACGCCGTCCAGGAGGCGCTGCTCGCCGCCGCCGGCCAGTGGCCGGCCGAGGGCGTGCCGGACAACCCGCGCGGCTGGCTCGTGACCGTGGCGGGCCGGCGGCTCGTCGACACCATCCGGGCCGACGCCGCGCGCCAGCGCCGCGAGGAGACCGCCGCCGCCCTCGACGCGCGGCGGCCCGACCCGGTGACCGACCACGACGACACCCTGACGCTGCTGTTCCTGTGCTGCCACCCCGCCCTGCCGCGTCCGGCGCAGCTGGCCCTCACGCTGCGGGCGGTCGGCGGCCTGCGCACCGCGGAGATCGCCCGCGCGTTCCTCGTGCCGGAGGCGACCATGGCGCAGCGGATCAGCCGGGCCAAGTAGCGCATCCGGGAGGCCGGCGCGCGCTTCGCGCCGCCGCCGCCCGGCGAGCGGGCGCAGCGCCTCGCGGTCGTGCTGCAGGTGCTCTACCTCATCTTCAATGAGGGGTACGCGGTGAGCGCCGGTGAGCACATCCGCAGGTCGGACCTCACGGGAGAGGCCATCCGACTGGCCCGGCTGCTGCACCGGGCGCTGCCGGACAACGGCGAGGTCGCCGGCCTGCTGGCCCTCATGCTGCTCACGGACGCCCGCCGGGCCGCCCGGGTCGACGCCGACGGGTGGCTCGTGCCGCTCGCCGAGCAGGACCGCACCCGGTGGGACGCCGCCCAGATCGCCGAGGGCGTGGCCCTGCTCACGGGCGTGCTGGGCCGCGTGGCCGGCGGGCCGTACCAGATTCAGGCGGCCATCGCGGCCGTCCACGACGAGGCGCCCACGGCCGGCGAGACCGACTGGCCGCAGATCCTCGCCCTGTACGAGGTGCTCGAAGGGCTCGCGCCCAGCCCGGTCGTCACCCTGAACCGGGCGGTCGCGCTCGCCATGGTGCACGGCCCGCGCGCCGGCCTGGCGCTGCTGGGCACGCTCGACGACGACGCCCGCATGGCGCACACCCACCGGCTGTCGGCCGTACGCGGTCATCTGCTGGAACTGGCGGGCGACCCCGCCGGGGCGCGGGAGTGCTACCGGCGGGCCGCCGCGATGACGGCGAACCTCCCGGAAAGCCGCTACCTGGCCCTCAAGGCGGCCGCGCTGGCCGGCGGGGCGGCCGCGACCGGCCCCGTGGGCTGACATACTCGGCCCCGTGTGGAACGCGAACGCGACGGCCCGGCGGGGCGCCCTCGTCGCGACGGTGATGCTGGCCCTGCTCACGGCCGGGTGCGTGGACGCGACCAACCCGCCGTCGTCGACCGCCCGCCAGCCGGGCGGGCCGGGCTACCCGGTGCGCATCACGCACGCCCTCGGCACGACCGTGATCCAGGCCCCACCCAAGCGGATCGTCGCCCTCTCCGACGGCGACCTCGACGCGCTGCTGCTGCTGGGCCTCCAGCCGGTGGCCGTCGGCGAGACGACCGGCCCGGACGGCGGCGTCAACGCGTGGACCGCGCCGCTGCTCACCGGCGACCCGGTCGTGCTGCCGGCCGGCGACAGCGGCTACAACCCCGACCAGGTGCTCGGGCTCAACCCCGACCTCGTCCTCGCCGGGGCGTACGGGTCGATCGACAGCCTGTACCACCGGATGGCGGGCGTCGTGCCGACCACCGCGTACGAGGTGGCCAAGGGCGCCGACCCGTGGGAGGTGACCGTCCGGCAGGTCGCCAAGGCGGTCGGGCTGGTCGACAAGGGCGAGGCCGTCATCCGGGACACCCGCGCGAAGCTGGCCGCCGCGAAGGACGCCCACCCGGAGCTGGCCGGCACGCGGTTCGCGCTGGGACAGATGTGGACCGCGGCCTCCGTCGGCCTGCTGCGTTCGCCCGCCGACCCGAGCGTGCGGCTGCTCACCGACCTGGGCATGACGCTCACGCCCGCCGTGGCCAGCACGACCGGCGCCACCACGCCCCGGTCGTACCCGCTGGCCAAGCTGGGCGCGCTGACGAGAACGGATGTGCTCGTCCTGTACTTCCCGGACCCCTCGTTGCGGGCCCTGCTGCAGGGCGAGCGGGCGTTCGCCCGGCTGGACGCCGTCGAGCGCGGCGGCTTCCTGGCGCTGACCCGCGAGCAGTACCTGGCCCTGCGGCTGGTGACCCCGCTCAGCATCGGCTACACGGTCGAGCGCCTGGTGCCCGACCTGGCCCGCGCCGCCGCCGGCAGCGCCCGGTGACGGCCCGCCGGTTGAGCGCGCGGCGGCTGAGCGCCGGGCGGCTCGCCGTCGCGCTGGCGGCCGTCGCGCTCGCCACGGGCGGGCCGGGCGTGGCCGGGTGCACGCCCGGGCCGCGGACCGGCGCGCCGGCATCGAGCGCCGGCGCGGCGCCGGACGCGACCGGGTCGCCCGTACCGCGTGGGTTTGATTGTGGGACGGCGATTGAGTCGCTGGCCGCGCCGCCCGACGACTACCTGGTCGTCGACGGTGACGTGGCCGTGCCGGCGCGGCTGTCGCCTGTGGACGCGGCCGACCAGGGCGGTGACGACCCGAGGGCGCGGTGGTTCGCGAAGTTCGGGCTGATCGTGCGGGCCGGCGCGACCGCGCAGCTCGCGGTCGGGCCGCAGTGGACCGACCGCGCGGCCGTCGAATGGGGGTCCGGCGACTCTCCGTCGGCGACCGTACGGGTGCCGGCGTGCCCGGCACGTGACCCCGCGCGGCCCTGGCAGGTCTACGCGGGCGGGATGTGGGCCGCGGAGCCGTCGTGCGTGCCGCTCGTGATCACCGCGGGCACCACTGAGGCGACCGTGCTGGTCGGCCTCAACCGGCGCTGCTCCTGATCAGGAGCCCGCGGCCCACGGCGGCGGGCCGGACGGGATCAGCTCGTGCACGTCGAACAGGACCGCCTGCTCCACGCCCATGGCGAAGCCGCTGCCCTCGGCGATCCAGGTGAGGAACGGCCCCGGCTCGAAGCCGCCGTCGCCCAGGCCGGCGGTGTACCGGGCGTGGGCGGCCAGCGACGCGATGCCGCGCTGGAGCGGCTCGCCGGTCACGTCGACGCCGTGGGTGGGGGTCTCCGCGCCCGCCACGCAGACGAACCGGACGCCGCCCCACGGCTCGAGTCCCTCGTCCGCAAGCAGCTCCGGGAAGATCCACCGGTTGCCGGCGTCGCGCGCCGCGTCGAGGGCGGCCAGCCCCACCACCCGATGGTCGGCCTGGTTGGTGATGCCGCCGACCATGCGTACCGAGAAGGCGCCGGTGACCACGATCTCCGGGCGGTGCCGGCGGATGGCCCGGGCGATGTCGCGGCGCAGGTTCAGCCCGCCCTCGACCATGCCGTCCGGGTAGTCGAGGAACTCCACGACATCGACGCCGACCTCGGCCGCCCCGGCGCGCTCCTCCGCCTCGCGCAGCGGGCCCGCCTCCTCGGGGTGCAGCCCGTCGATGCCCGCCTCGCCGCGCGTGGCCAGCAGGTACGTGATTGTCTTGCCCTGCGCCGTCCACCGCGCCACGGCCGACGCCGTGCCGTACTCGATGTCGTCCGGGTGCGCCGCGACAGCGAGGCACCGTTCCCAGTCCTCCGGCAGCGCCGGCAGCAGCTCTCTCACCCCTGCGACGCTAGAACGTCGCGTAGGCCCTCACAACGGACCGGACAGGTATCGTCGGGTGATGGTCAGCGACTCCGCCGTACCGTCCGTTGTCGAGCGGGCGGCCCAGCCGTACATCGCCATCCGGCGCGCCGTCACGATGGGCACGATCGCCACGGTGGCCGACCGCATCCCGGACATCTTCCGCTGGCTCGCCGCGCAGAACATCGCGCCCGCGGACGCGCCGTTCTTCAAGTACGACGTCATCGACATGGCCGGCACGATGGTCATCGAGGTCGGCTGGCCGGTGCCCGCGCCCCTCGACGGCGAGGGCGAGTTCATCGCCGGCACGCTGCCCGCGGGCCGGTACGCCACGGTGACGCACGTGGGTCACCCGGACCGGCTCGCGGAGGTCACGCGCGACCTGCTGCGGTGGGCGGCGGGCGAGGGCCTGACGTTCGACGTGCGCAACACCGACGAGGGCGAGGTGTGGGGCTGCCGCCTGGAGTCCTACCGCACCGACCCGGCCCTGGAGCCCGACATGTTCAGCTGGAAGACGACGCTGCTGTTCCGCCTCGCCGACTGACGCGTACCCCGGCCGCTCAGTCCCACCAGAAGGACCAGATGGGGGCGCCGAGGATGGTCTCCGAGTAGTCGGCGACCGAGCCGACGCCCTGCCAGACGTTGTCCGGGCAGAACGCCAGGTGCTCGTACGCGACCGCGCGGGCCTGGGTGATGTCGAGCGGGGGCGCGGCCACGCTCAGCGTCAGGGCGGCGAAGCCGACCGAGATGACGCGCACGCCGAAGCGCTCCTCCCAGGAGCGGATGACCGCGGAGATCAGGGCGGTGTCCTCGGTGTGGTTGACGGGCCCGGACCAGCCGGCGACCGTGAGCGCGTCGGCGCCCCGGTCGGCGGCGACGAGGCCGAGGCGGGCGTGGCCGTCGGCGAGCGCGGCGGCGACCTCGTCGGCGTGGCGGTCCGGGACGACCGCGAGCGCGCCGGCGGCGGCAAGGCCCGGCCAGGCCAGACCGAACGTGTCCGAGCCGTCGTGGCCGCCGGCGAGTTCGGGCGGGTACGAGTCCTCGGTGTCGTCGGGGGACGGGCTGTTGATCTCGGTCCACCAGCGGGCCAGGACGGCCTCGGCGTCGTGCCCGGCGGGTGAGGTGTGCCCGGTGATGTGCACCTCGCCGGTCGCCCACGGGCGGCCCGACTCCGCGTCGAGGTCGGTGAGCAGCAGCGGCCACAGGCCGGAGCGCGCGTGCGCCGCGCGCAGGCGCTCCCACAGGCCCTCGGGGGCGGCTGCGTCGCTGAGCCAGTAGGCGGGGTGGGGCGGCGTGCGTTCCCCGTCGGGCACGACGAGCCGGCCGGGCGGCAGTGCGACGTCGAGCGTGCGCGACGCGGCCGAACCGTCCCGGAACAGCTGATCGAGGCCCTGAGGCAAGGTCATGCGGGCCACCCTAACGGTCGGGATCCCCGTCGCCGGGGCTGCGCTCCAGAGTGTTGCGGAGGCGTTGCGAAAGTCCTTCGTGTACGGCTTGCGCCGTGCGGAACCCGTACCCGAACAGGAGTTTCGGCGCCGTGAACGTGATGTGGGCTCCAATATGGACCATCCCGTCCCCCGTGTCCGTCACGGTGGTGTGGTTGCGCAGCGTGGTGCGCGGCCACTGGCGGGCCACCGTGATCACCTGGCGGTCGGTGCGGGTCAGGATGTCGGCGCGGTACGTGGTGCGGAAGGCGAACGGGCCCCAGCGCAGCCGGTCGCTGATCGCGAAGCTGCGCACCGCGCCGGGCGCGGCCGGCAGCTCCCGCACCTCGACCAGGTACGGGTTGAGCCCACGGTGGCGATGGAAGTCCGACATGAGTGCCATGGCCTCGTCGGCGGAGCACTGCACGTCGATGCCGTAGCTGAAGCTGTCCGTCCGCACGCTCCGGTCCTTTCCCGCGGGGATGTCGGTGGGTGCTGGCAGGGTACGACGGATGAACGAGGTCCCCGAGGAGAACTACTCGCCGCTGTGGCCGGAGGGGGATCGCGAACCGTTGCCGCTGGTCGGCGACGAGCGCGAGATCCTGACGGCATATCTGGACTGGCACCGCGAGACGCTCGCGCTCAAGTGCGCGGGGCTGGACGCCGAGGCGCTGAACGAGCGGGCCGCGCCGCCGTCGCGCCTGAGCCTGCACGGTCTCGTGCGCCACCTCGCGGGCGCGGAGCAGTGGTGGTTCGAGCTCCAGTTCGCCGGCGCCGAGGCGCCGATGATCAACTATTCCGACGCGTGGCCCGATCAGGACTTCGAGGACCTGAGCGGGAGCTTCGACGAGGCCCTGGCGGTGTGGCGTACCCAGGTCGAGCGGTCGCGGCAGATCGCCGCGGCGGCGTCGCTGGACGACACGGGTGTCAGCAGGCGCACCGGCGAGCCCGTGTCGCTGCGCCGCATCCTCGTCCACATGCTGGCGGAGTACGCGCGCCACGACGGGCACGCGGACCTGCTCCGCGAGCGCATCGACGGCCGGACGGGCCAGTGACCGCCTAGGCTGGGGGCGTGGCGGGGGTCGCCATGTCGCTGGCGGGACAGGGCTGGACCCAGCTCGGCGAGCTGGGCCTGGCGCTGCTGCTGTCGGCCGCCATCGGCATGGAGCGCGAGGCGCGCCAGAAGAGCGCCGGCCTGCGCACCACGACCCTGGTCGGGCTCGGCGCCGCGCTCATCATGCTGATCTCCAAGTACGGCTTCGCCGACGTGGTCGGCGAGTACGTCCAGCTCGACCCGTCCCGGATGGCGTCGCTGGTGGTCTCCGGCATCGGTTTCATCGGCGGCGGGCTCATCTTCGTGCGGCGCGACGCCGTGCACGGCCTCACCACGGCGGCGGTCGTCTGGGTCACCGCCGCCGTCGGGATGGCCGCCGGCGCGGGGCTGTGGCTGCTCGCCATCGCGGCGACCGCCGCGCACTTCCTCGTCGTGTTCGGCCTCACCGCGGTCGCGAACCGGCTGCCGCGCTCGCGGTACGCGCCCTCGCGCATCCGGCTGACGTACCTGGACGCGCACGGCGCGCTGCGGCGGGCGCTCGCCGAGTGCACCGGCCGGGGCTTCGCGGTGAGCGCGCTGGCCATCGAGCGGCAGGACCCGCCGACCGTCACGGTGTGGTTCACCGTGCAGGGCATGGGCGACCTCGGCGACCTCAGCGCGGCGCTCACGGAGGTCGACGGGGTGCTCGGGGTGGCGGCCGAGGACGGCAACGCGCCCCTTGCCTGACCGCCGCTGTCCAACGGGGCCACATTGGACATCGATGCCGTTCTATCGTGATTGGTGCCCGCGGTATCCGTCCCAGTACCCGCGCGAGGTGCCTACGATGCCTGCCCGTCCCACCCGTCTGCTCATCGCCACCGCCCTGACCGTCCTCGCCGCCACCGGGCTCGCCGTGCTGCCGGCGGCAGCCGCCCCGGCGGCCCACCGGGCCGCGGCCGCCACGCCGCCGGCCACGATCTCACCGCCGGCGACGTTGCCGGCCGCCACGACACCCGGTGCGACCGGGTCACAGGCCACCACCGGGCCGGCGACCTCGCCCCCGCTGGCCGCCACCCAACCCGGCACCCCCACGGCCACGCGTGGACCCGACCTGACCCGTCCGCCGGCCACCAGCGGCTCCGGCGGCGTCATCTCCGGCCAGGTGCTCGACGGTGACACCCCGGTCGCCGGCGCCACGGTCGCGCTGGTGCTGTCCATCGGCGCCATCGGCCAGACCACGACCACCGACGCGGCGGGCCGGTTCCGCCTCGCCAATCTCCGGCCGGGCTCCTACAAGCTGCGCTTCGACCTGCCGTACGGGTTCCTGCAGTACTACCCCGCGCAGGCCACCTCCGACCTCGCGACCGTGCTGACCGTGGTCGGCGGGGAGGAGCAGACCATCGTCGAGCGGGCGCGCCCGCACGGCTCGCTCGGCGGCCGGATCACCACGGCGGCCGGCGCCCCGGTCGCCAACGCGTACGTCCAGTTGTCCGCGGCCACCGGGTCACCGATCGGCAGCGTGTTCGCCGACGCGGACGGCAACTACCTGTTCCCCTTCGTCAAGGCCGGCGACGTCATCCTGGCCGCGTCGCCCGCCCGCTACGGCGCGCCCATCCAGTACGCCCCCGACAAGCCCAACGGGGCCACGGCCGGCGTCTACTCCGTGGCCGTCGGCACGCGCACCACGCTCGACGAGAGCCTGCTCCCGCTCGGCCGGGTCACCGGCAGCTACACGATGGACGGCCGGAAGCTGGCCAACGTGCTCGTCGAGGCGGTGTCCACGACCGGCGGCTCTAAGATCATCAACCGGAGTGAGGGCGACGGGACGTTCCGGCTCTGGCTGCGACCCGGCACGTACCAGCTGCACTTCGACCCCGCCGACGGCGAGATCGACCAGTGGTGGCGCGGCAAGGAGTCGCAGGCCGACGCCGACGTCATCACGGTCACCGAGGACGCCACGTTCGTCGCCGACGAGACCGCCCTGCCGGCCACCAGGGCCGCCGGCTACGTGCACACCCCGGACGGCTCCGACCACGGCTTCCTCAGCGTCGTCATGACCGACCAGGCCACCGGTCGCTCGTACCAGACGAGCCTCTACGCCAGTGGCCGGTGGGCGATGGACGTGCGCCCGGGCACGTATCTCGTGCGCTACGAGACGAGCTACCAGACCCAGTGGGCGTACGGGAAGACGTCGGCGGCCGAGGCCGACCGCATCGTCGTGCCCGCCGGCACCGAGACGCTCATCGAGGACACGCTGCTGCCGTTGAGCACGGTGAACGTCACCGCCGTCGACGCGGTCAGCGGGGAGCGCGCGCAGTCGTTCTGCGCCACCCTCGACGGCAGCTCCCGCTACGAGATCACCTGTACCGACGACGGGACGGTCGTGTTCCGCACCGGCGAGGGCACCTACAAGATCACTGTCGACGACCGCGTCCACCTGCTGTCCTCGGTGCCCGACGTGCGGGTCGCCAGGGGCGCCACGGTGGACGTCGCCGTGCCGCTCAAGCCGGCCGGCATCCTCGACATCACGGTCGTCGACGCGCGCACCGGCGAGGCCGTCAACGGCGTCTGCCTGCACACCGTGCCGGCGGCCCGCCCGCCGTACTTCGTCGAGGGCAACAGCGGGTGCACCGAGGCCGACGGCCGGCTGACGCTGCCCCGGATCCTGCCGGACCGGTACCACCTGTTCGCCGGGGCGTACGACGGCGTGCACGGGTCGCAGTGGCTCGGCGACCACGGCGGCGTCGGCAGCCAGGCCGCCGCGCGGGTGCTCACCATCCGGGGCGGCGCCACCACCCGGGTGACCGTGCGTCTCGACCGCGCCGGCACGATCACCGGCGTGGTCACCGACCGGGCCACCGGCCGGCCCGTGGCCGACGCCACCGTCATGGCCGGCGGCAAGGGCACGGGCACGGACGCCGACGGCCGCTACACGATCGACGGCCTCGGCCCTTACTCCTGGCCGTTGCTGTTCACCCACCCCGACTACGCGGGCGTCTGGTCCGGCGGCGGCACGGACCGCCTGAAGGCCACCGGCGTGCGCGTCAGGACAGGCCAGACCACGCGGTACGACGCGACGCTGCGTACCGGCGTGCTGATCACCGGTGCGATCACCGTCCCGGGCGGCGGCGTGCCGGACTGGGCCCAGGTCAGCGCGGTCGACGCGGACACCTTCGACGTCCTGGCGTACGTGCCGTTGGACAGCGACGGGCGCTACCGGCTGCACGTCACCGGGCCGAACAAGGTCAAGCTGCTCTTCGAGGGCAGCGCCGCGGGTTCCTGGGTCCAGCGCTGGTATCCCGGCGTCGCGGACTTCACCCGTGGCCGCACCATCCCCGTACCCCCCGCCGGAACCCTCACCGCCGATTTCGTCCTCGCGCCTTGACCGCCCCCGGGGAGGGAGGGCGGCGACGTCCGGTCCGCGTCACGCGGATCGGACGTCACCGCGTCCCCGGGACGACCACCCGATCACCGGAAAGGACGCCATGTCGATCAGATCGTTGCTGGCGGGGGCGATGACGGCGGTGGCAGCCGTCGGGCTCGTCGCCCTGCCCGCGCTGGCCGCGCCAGCCAATGCCGGCGCGTCCGCCACCGCGCCCGGCGCGACGGCGGACGAGACGTCAACGTCGGGCCCGGCCGCGCCGTCGACCATCGCCGCACCCTCAACCATCGCCGCACCCTCGACTGGGTCACCCACGCTGACCAGGTCGCCGTCCGTCACGGGGTCGTCGAGGTCGCCGCACGCGCCGACCTCCTCGGCCTGTCCCGGGGGTGGGTCGACGCGGCCCCCGACAACGGGGGCGTCGTCCGGGTCCCCGGTCGTGTCCACCACGCGCCCGCCGTCTTCGGCACCGCAGTGTCCAGGCGGCATCGTCAGCGGCCAGATCACGGACAACGGGGTCGGCGTGCCGTACCTCTCCCTGTCCGTCTACTCGGTGGCCACGGGCTCCCCGATCCGGTACGGGAGCACCGACGCCGACGGGCGGTTCCGGATCCCCACCATCCCGGTGGGCACCTACAAGCTCCGGATCGGTCTGCCCGGCGGGCTGATGTTCCAGTTCTGGCCCGGCCAGCCGGACTTCGCCTCGGGCGGCACCTTCACCATCACCGCGATCGGCGAGGAGAAGGTCCTCAACGACCGGGCGGTCGCGCACGGCGGGATCGCCGGTCACATCACCACCGCCAGCGGGGCGGTCGCCCCCGGCGCCCACGTCGTGCTGTACGACGCGGACAACGGGTGGTTGACCAACGTGTACGCCGACCAGAACGGTGCGTACTCGTTCGGATATCTGCCCGCCGCCACGTACAAGCTGTCGGTGGCGTCCTCGTACGGATCGGGGCCGGTTCAGTTCGTGCGTGGCAGGACGACCCTCGCCGACGCCGACCCGGTCACGGTCGAGCTGGGTCCGCCGACCATTGTGGACGAGCAGTTGCTCCCGACGGGCGCGATCACCGGCGTCGTCACCGACCGGGGCGACCCTGTCGCCGGCATCACGGTGGAGGCACGGTCGGTCGCGACCGGCACGTCCGTCTACACGTTCACCGACGAAACCGGCCGGTACCGGCTCACCCTCCTGCCCGGGCAGTACACGGTGCGGTTCCACCTTCTGCAGGCTCAGCGGCCCGAGCAGTGGTGGCCCGCGGCCGAGGACGAGGCCGGTGCGGAGAAGATCACGGTGGAGGCCGGCGGGTCCGTTGTCGCGGACGCCGCGGTGTTCCCGTGGGCGTGGGTGATGGGCCACCTCGTCCGGGACAACGGCGAGGTGGCGTACGGCGCGACTGTCGTTCTCACCGAGGTGAACACCGGTCGGACCTACGAGACGGGCGTGTACGGACAGTGGAATGTGATCGTCCGGCCCGGCACCTACACGGTTCGGTTCGAGTGGAACGGCCTGGTCCAGTGGTACCACCGCGCGACGACCGCGACGGCCGCGCAACGGGTCGTGGTTGACGACCACGGGAGCGTCTACCTCGAGGAGACCCTCTTCGGGGCCGCCACCGTGAGCGTCACCGCCACCGACGCCACGACCGGGGCGGCGGTGGACAACTTCTGTGCCACGTTGGGGGGCACCGCCAACGCCTACCGGTGCACCACGACGGGCGTGGTCGACTTCGAGGTCAGCGAGGGAACGTACACGGTGATGGTCGACGACGGCGTCCACCTGCCCGGCACGGTCACCGACATCCGGGTCGCCACCGGCGAACGGGTCACCAGGGCTGTGGCGCTCAGGGCCGGCGGTTCGATCGAGTTCACGGCCGTGGACGCCCGCACGGGTGCGCCGATCCCCAACGCCTGCCTGACGACCAGGCTGGTCGACCGGGCGCCCGAGCCGGCCGAGGGCACCTTCGCCTGCACCGACGACCAGGGCCGCTACACGTTCGGGCGGATCACCCCGGACCGGTACCACCTGTTCGCCCCGGTGTACGACGACGTGCACGGCGCCCAGTGGGTCGGCCCGCACGGCGGCGTGGGCAACCAGGACGAGGCCAAGGTGTTCACCATCCGGGAAGGGGTGACCACCAGAGTCGTCGTGCGCTTCGACGCCCGGGGCACCATCTCCGGCACGGTCACCGACCGGGCAACCGGCCGGCCCGTCGGCGGGGCCTACGTCAACATCGGCGGGATGAGCCAGAGCGTTGTCGCGATCACGGATGCCGACGGCCGGTACGCCCTGGACAACCTCGGCCCGTACCGGTGGAAGCTGTCGTTCTGGCATCCCGACTACGCCGGCCAGTGGTCCGGCGCGGTGGCCGAGCGCGCCGACGCGACCACGGTGCGGGTCCGGGCGGGCGCGACCACGCGGTACGACCTGGCGATGCGCAAGGGCACCGCGGTCACCGGCGTGGTGTCCACGCCGGCCGGTGCGCCGCTGAACTGGGCCCTGGTGGCGGTCTACAACGCGCGCACGCACGACCACCGCAGCTACGCCGAGGTCAACGCGGACGGCACCTACCGCGCCTGGGTGCTCGGGCCGCAGAAGGTCGATCTGCTTGCCGAGGGCTCCGTGGACGGCGTGCGGGCGGCCCGGTGGTGGCGGGACGCGAACACCAACGCCGAGGCGGACGAGTTGCGGGTGCCGGCATCCGGCACGGTGACGGCCGACTTCACCCTGACCCCGTAACGCAACGGTCGACGTCCGGCCCGTTCGCGCGGGCCGGACGTCGCCGGGTGGCGGCCGGCCGGTATAACCGAGCGGTGACTGACCCGGGGTTCCGCTACGACGAGGTGCTCGACCGGCTGCGTACCGCCTATGACGGCGGCGCCGCCATGCGCGACGCGGAGATCAAGGCCGGGTGGAAAATCGTCGAGCGGGCGGCGTTCCTGGCCCGGCTCCGCGAGGCGGGAGCGGCCCGGCTGCTGGAAATCGGCGCCGGCACGGGCCAGGACAGCGTGTTCTTCCGCGACAACGGCCTGACGGTCGTCGCCACGGACCTGTCGCCGCAGATGGTCGCCCGCTGCCGCGCCAAGGGCCTGGACGCCCACGTGCGCGACTTTCTCCACCTGGGCTTCGAGCCGGCCTCCTTCGACGCCGTGTACGCGGTGAACTGCCTGCTGCACGTGCCCACGGCCGACCTGCCGACCGTGCTGGGCGCCATCCGCGACGTGCTCGTGCCCGGCGGGCTGTTCTTCCTGGGCGCCTACGGCGGCCTGGGCGAGGAGGGCATCGTCGACTGGGACAAGCACGAGCCGCACCGGTTCTTCGCCTGGCGCAGCGAGGAGCAGATGGTCGAGGCGGCCCGCGGGTACTTCGAGGTGGTCGACAGTCACCGGGTGCCGATGGCCGACCACGAACACCACTTCCATTCGCTCACGCTGCGCCGCCCGGCCGGGTGACCGGATCGGTCCGGTCTCGGGCATGATGGTGCCTGCCGCGCGCGGGGTCGCGGGGGACAGGATCGGGGGCATGAAGCGAGCACTCGTCGTCATCGACGTACAGGAGTCGTTCCGTCAGCGCCCGATCTGGGGCGCGATCTCGAACCCGGACATCGTGAAGCCGGTGGACCGGTTGGCCGAATCGTTCCGCACCAACGGCGACCTGGTGGTCTGGGTGCTGCACGCCGAGCCCGGCTCGGACACGGTGTTCGACCCGGCGCGCGGGTACGTGCGCCTCATGGAGGGTCTCGAGGCGCGCCCCGGCGAGCCGGTGCTCACCAAGACGGCGCACAACGCCTTCACCACCACGAACCTGCAGCAGCTGCTCACGGCGCGGGGTATCGGCGAGGTGGTGGTGTGCGGCCTGCGCACCGAGCAGTGCGTCGAGACGACGGCGCGGTTGGCGTCCGACCTCGGTTACCGGGTCACGTTCGTCATCGACGCCACGGCGACCAACCCGATCGAGCACCAGGACGCGCCGGCCGGCCGCTCCGTCGAGGAGATCCTCGCCGATCCGCGCACGCTGTCCGCCGAGGAGATCATCGCCCGGACCGAGTACGCCCTGGCCGGCCGGTTCGCCACCATCGCCACGGTCGACGAGCTGGTCGCGTGAGCGGACCGTTGCCCGGGTCCCACGCACGGCTACGCCGACGCGCCGCGGGGGCGCCGGCGTGACCAAGGTCGTCTTCCTGCTCGCCCCCGGGGTGCACCTGCTCGACCTCGCCGGTCCGGCGCAGGTCTTCTCCACGGCCGCCGACCTCGGCGCGGAGTACGAGCTGCACTACGTGGGCGAGCGGGAGGACGTGCCGACCGCGCAGGGCGTGCCGCTGGGCGCCGCCCTGACGTGGCCGCGGCTGTCCGCGGACGATCTGGTGCTCGTGCCCGGCTGGCGGACCCGGGGGCCCGCCTGGGACGACAAGTTCACCAGAGCGACCCTCGACCGCCTCGCCGGCCATCACCGGTCCGGCGGCACGGTCGCCAGCGTCTGCGCCGGAGCGTTCGCGCTCGCCCGCGCCGGGCTGCTCGACGGCCGCCGCGCCACCACCCACCATGAGCTGCAGGAGTGCCTGGCCACCCGCCACCGGCGGGTGAGCGTCGTGCGGGACGTCCTGTTCGTGACGGACGGCCGGGTCGTGACGTCCGCCGGCATCGCCAGTGGCATCGACCTCGCCCTGCACCTGGTGGCGGTGCGGCACGGGCCGGCGCTGGCGGCCCGCGCGGCGCGCGGCATGGTGGTGTACGCCCGCCGCAACGGCGACGAGCCGCAGGCCAGCGCGATGCTGCGGCACCGGGCGCACGTCAGTGACGCCGTGCACCGGGTGCAGGACGTCATCGACGCCCGGTTCGCCGACCCCCTGCCGCTGGCCGAGCTGGCCGCGGCCGGCGGGGTGAGCGAGCGGACCCTGACCCGGCTGTTCGACCGCGCCACCGGCCTGACCCCGCTGCGCTACCAGCAGCTGCTCCGCGTGGAGCGGGCCGAGCACCTCATCGGGCACGGCGCCACGGTGGACGCCGCGGCCCACGCGGTCGGCTTCACGGACGCGCGGATGCTGCGCCGGCTGCGCGCCCGGGCCGCCACGCCGCCGGCCGCACCGACGCTGCCACAGCCGGTTGGACCGACGGCGCCGACGGTTATGCCGGTTACGCCGGCCGGCGGGCCAGGCCGCTCATCTTGACGCCGGTGTAGACGGCCGCGGCGAGCGCGATGTCCGACAGCAGCATCAGGCCGATGGCGTAGGAGCCCTCCAGCCCGTACACCCAGCCCATGATGAGCGGCGGCACGAAGCCGCCCAGGCCGCCCGCCGCGCCGACCACGCCGGTGATCGTGCCCACCTTGTCGCCGGGCGCCACCTTGCCGACCAGCGCGAACACCGCCCCGCTGGCCGCGCCGAGCAGCGCGGCCATGCTGAGGAAGGCGATCGTGCCGACCGGCATGAGCGTCGGCTGGAACGCCTGGATCACGGCGAACACGGCCGTGCCGGAGAAGCACCACACGAGGACAGGCACCGGGTGGAACCTGTCGGACAGCCAGCCGCCCGTGGGGCGGGCGATGACCGCCAGGACGACGAACCCGGCCGTGCGCAGGGCCGCGTCGTTGGCGGACAGCTCGTACGCCGTCTTGAGGTAGGCGGGCAGGTAGACGCTGAATGCCACGAACCCGCCGAAGCCGACGGCGTACAGGAAGCACAGCTGCCAGGTCACGGCCAGCCGGCCGACCTCGGCCGTGCGCGCCCACGCCGAGCCGACCGGCCGCTGGCGGTCCGGCGCGTCGCGGATCAGCAGGAACGCCACGACCGCGTAGGCCACGAGGATCGCGGCGACCAGCAGGAAGGGTGTCTGCTTGCCGTAGGTGTCGACCAGCTTGACCGTGGTGAAGTTCGAGATGGCGGTGCCGCCCATGCCGACGCCGAACACGCCGATCGCGAACCCACGCCGGGCCGGCGGGTACCACCCGGACACGAGCGGTACGCCCACCGCGAAGGCCGTGCCGCCGATGCCGAGGAAGAACCCGGTGACGACGAGCGCGGGGAACGAGTCCACGAACGCCAGCGTGAGCACCGGCACGACCGTGGCGAGGCTGACCACCGGGAACATGACGCGCGCACCGAGCCGGTCGGTCAGCGCCCCGATCGGGACGCGGCCCAGCGAGCCGACCACGACCGGGATCGCGACGAGCAGCGACTGGGCGGCGAAGCTGAGCCCCAGGCGCTCCTTGATGCCGGGGCCGAGCGGGCCGAGCAGCGCCCACGCCCAGAAGTTGACGAGGAAGCCGATGGTGGCCAGGGCGAGGTTGAGGGTCGCGCCCCGCCGGGCGGTTGTGGTCGTCGACATGGTTGTTCCTCAGGCGGTCAGCGGCGGGTGCGGCTGGGCACCCGGGGCGGGCCCTCCCAGCCGGGCCGGGCCGGGCGCAGGCCGGGACGGGGACGGGCGTCGCGGCTGCGGTAGACGACGTACGGGCGGGTGAGGTAGCCGACGGGCGCGCTGAACGCGTGCACCAGGCGGGTGAAGGGCCAGAACGCGAAGAGCGCGAACGCGACCAGGATGTGCATCTGGAAGCTCACCGGGACCCCCGCCATGAGGTCCGGGTCGGGTCGCAGGGAGAACAGCGACCGGAACCAGGGGGAGATCGTCTCCCGGTAGTCGTATCCGGGGCCGGACGCGTTGGCGCGCAGGGTGGCCAGCAGGCCCAGCACGATGACGCCGACCAGCACCACGTACATGACCTTGTCGTTCTTCGTGGTCGCGGCGAAGACCGGGCCGGTGAGGCGGCGGCGGGCGATGAGGATCCCCAGCCCGATCAGCGTGCACAGGCCGGCCACCGTGCCGATGAACACGGCCGCCAGGTGGTAGGTGTGCTCCGAGATGCCGACCGCCTCGGTCCACGACTTCGGGATGAGCAGCCCGCCGATGTGTCCGATGAGGACCATCAGGACCCCGAAGTGGAACAGCGGGCTGCCCCACCGCAGGATCCGGTTCTCGTACAGCTGCGACGAGCGGGTGGTCCAGCCGAACTTGTCGTAGCGGTAGCGCCAGATGAGGCCGCCGACCAGGATGGTCGCCGACAGGTAGGGCACCACGACCCAGAGCAGGATGTTCACCGGCGACCTCCACTGGTGTCGACGAGACCGAAGGGTTCCAGGCCCACCTGCTCCACAGGCGGGCCCGTACGGGCGAGGCGGGCGACCGCGACCAGGTCGGCCGGCGCCGCGGCGGGCAGCATCAGCAGGACGGCCTCGACCGCGTGGCGGTAGACCGAACCCTCCTTGGCCAGGGCCTTCGCGAGCAGGTCCAGGCCCACCCGGTGCTCGCGCAGCAGCCGCCACCCACGGTCGTCGGCCGCGGCCAGGTCCAGCACCGCCGGCAGGTAGTCGGGCAGCTCGCCGTCCGCGACCGTCAGGCCCGCCGCCTTGTACGCGGCGGCGAAGCCGACCAGCGCCTCGCCGCGCCGGCGCGTGTCGCCGCTCGTGTAGTAGGTCAGGTGCAGGCAGCACCGGCGCCGGAAGTCGAACAGCTCCACGTACTGCGCGGCGAGCGTACGCGGGTCGGCGCCCGCCCGGTGCCCGGCGACGGCCCGCAGGGGCGCGGCGAGCTGACCCGGCAGCTCGTCCAGGGCGTCGCGCACCAGGGGCAGCGCGGCGAGCACCTCGTCGTCGGGGTAGCGCAGCAGCAGGGAGGCCGCCCGGGCGGCCACCGCTCTGTCGAGGTCGCCTTCGGCCACGGTGATCACCTCTCGTCCTTGGGCGGGAAGAGGCCGTCGGGCGTGCCCTTGCCGTCCCAGTTCAGCAGGTTGACGCGGGCCTGCTTGTCCGCCGGTGCGGCCACCGTGTCGGCCGTCTGGCGGTTGCGCAGCATGTGGAAGTTCTCATCGAAGATCGGTTGCGGGGTGCCGGACGACTCGCCGAACGGGCCCTGCCCGTACGGGCCGCCGCCGCCCATGCCGGGCCCGCCCTCGTAGTCGAGGCTGCACTCCGTGCCGAGCTGTTCGAGGCGGTGCGCGTCCTCGGCGTGCGCGGCCGGGATGACGTAGCGGTCCTCGTACTTGGCGATCGCGAGCAGCCGGTACATGTCGTCGATCTGCTGGCCGGTCATGCCGACCGCGGTGGCGATGGACTCGTCGCGCTCCTCGCCGAGGTTGACCCGCCGCTGGTACGCGCGCATCGCGCCCAGCCGCCGCAGCACCCCCCGGACCGGCGCCGGGTCGCCCGCGGTGAACAGGCCGGCCAGGTAGTCGACCGGGATGCGCAGCGCGTCCACGGCGCCGAACAGGTTGCCGGCGTCCTCGCCGTCGTGACCGGTCTCGCGCAGCACGTCGACCACCGGCGACAGGGGCGGGATGTACCAGACCATCGGCATCGTCCGGTACTCCGGGTGCAGCGGCAGCGCCACCTCGTACTTCATGATGAGCTGCCAGATCGGGGAGCGCTGCGCCGCCTCGATCCAGTCGTCCGGGATGCCGTCGCGGCGGGCGGCCTCGATGACGGCCGGGTCGGTCGGGTCGAGGAACACGGCGCGCTGCGCGTCATAGAGGTCGTGCTCGTTCTCGACGGCGGCGGCCTTGGCCACCGAGTCGGCGTCGTAGAGCATGAGGCCGATGTAGCGCAGCCGCCCCACGCACGTCTCCGAGCAGATCGTCGGCTGGCCGATCTCGATGCGCGGGAAGCAGAAGGTGCACTTCTCCGCCTTGCCGGTGCGGTGGTTGAAGTACACCTTCTTGTACGGGCACCCGGTCACGCACATCCGCCAGCCCCGGCACCGGTCCTGGTCGACGAGCACGATGCCGTCCTCGGCCCGCTTGTAGATCGCGCCCGACGGGCACGACGCGGCGCACGACGGGTTGAGGCAGTGCTCGCAGATGCGGGGCAGGAAGAACAGGAACGCGTTCTCGTACTCCTGGCGCACCCTTCCCGAGACCTGCGCGAGGATCGGGTCGCCGGCGGCGATCTCGTTGCCGCCGGCCAGCGAGTCGTCCCAGTTGGCCGACCAGGTGACCTTCGTGTCCTCGCCGGTGAGCAGCGACTTGGGCCGGGCGACCGGGGTGTCCTCGCCAGCGGGCGCGGACAGCAGGTGCTCGTAGTCGTAGGTCCACGGCTCGTAGTAGTCGCGCATGGCCGGCAGCTTCGGGTTGGCGAAGATGCTGAACAGCTTCTTGATCCGGCCCCCGGCGCGCGGCTTGAGCTTGCCGCGCCGGGTGCGCGTCCAACCGCCCTCCCACCGGTTCTGGTTCTCGTACGTGCGCGGATAGCCCTGGCCGGGCCGGGACTCCACGTTGTTGAACCAGACGTACTCCACGCCGGAGCGGTTGGTCCACGCCTGCTTGCACGTCACCGAGCAGGTGTGGCAGCCGATGCACTTGTCGAGGTTCATGACCATCGACATCTGCGCCATGACGCGCATCTAGTAGGTCACCTCCTGCGAGCGGCGACGGATCACGGTGACCTCGTCGCGCTGGTTGCCGGTCGGGCCGAGGTAGTTGAACGCGAACGCGAGCTGCGCGTACCCGCCGATGAGGTGGGTGGGCTTGACGAGCAGCCTGGTCAGGGAGTTGTGGATGCCGCCCCGGCGCCCGTTGATCTCGGCCTTCGGCACGTCGATGACGCGTTCCTGGGCGTGGTACATGTAGACCGTGCCCTCGGGCATCTTGTGCGTGACCACCGCGCGGCAGACGACCACGCCGTTGCGGTTGACCGCCTCGATCCAGTCGTTGTCCCTGATGCCGACCTTGTCGGCGTCCACTTCGGACATCCAGATCGTCGGGCCGCCGCGCGAGAGCGTCAGCATGATGAGGTTGTCCTGGTACTCGGAGTGGATGGACCACTTCGAGTGCGGCGTCAGGTAGCGCACGGTCAGCTCCAGCTCCCCGTTGCGGCCGAGCCTGGGCTCGCCGAAGAGCCTGTGCATGTCCAGTGGCGGCCGGAAGACCGGCAGCTGCTCGCCGAACTCGGTCATCCAGTCGTGATCGAGGAAGAAGTGCTGCCGCCCGGTGAGGGTGTGCCACGGCTTGAGCCGCTCGGTGTTGATCGTGAACGGGGAGTACCGGCGCCCGCCGTGCTCGCTGCCGGACCACTCCGGGCTCGTGATCACCGGCACGGGCCGCGACTGGGTGTCCGCGAAGCGGATCTTCTTGCCCTCGTGCTCGGCCGCCAGGTCGGCCAGCCGCTGGCCGGTGCGCCGCTCCAGGAACTCGAAGCCCTCGGTGGCCACCCGGCCGTTCGTGGTCCCGGACAGCGCGAGGATCGCCTCGCATGCCCGGATGTCCGTGTCCAGCCGGGGGCGGCCGTCCGCGATGCCGCCGCGTACCCGGCCGTTGATCTCGCCGAGCAGCTCGACCTCGGGGTTCACGTCGACCGTGACGGCCTTGGTGGTCGTGCCGAGCCGGTCGAGCAGCGGCCCGAGCGAGGCCATCTTGTCCGCGACCGCCCCGTAGTCGCGCTCCACCACCACGAACTTCGGCATGGTCGTGCCGGGCACCGCCGGTGTGGTGCCGTCGCGCCAGTCGCGCACGATCCCGTGCGGGGTCGCCATGGCGTCCGGCGAGTCGTGCATGAGCGGCGCCGCGACCAGATCCCTGCGTACGCCCAGGTGTTGCGCCGCCAGCGCGGAGAACGCCGTGGCGATGCCGTGGAAGATCGCGAAGTCCGTCCGGGTCTGCCACGGTGGGTTGATCGCCGGGGTGAACGCGTGGATGAACGGGTGCATGTCCGTGGTGCTCAGGTCGTGCTTTTCGTACCAGGTGGCGGCCGGCAGCACGACGTCGGAGAACAGCGTCGTCGACGTCATCCGGAAGTCCAGCGACAGCAGCAGGTCGAGCTTGCCCTCGGGCGCCTCCTCGCGCCAGGTCACGTCCCTGGGCCGCCGGCCGGGCGGCGCCTGCTCGGCGCGCAGCGACGCGGACGTGCCGAGCAGGTGCCGCAGGAAGTACTCGTTGCCCTTCGCCGAGGAGCCGAGCAGGTTGGCCCGCCACACCGTGAGCACCCGCGGCCAATTCCCGGGCGCGTCCGGGTCCTCGCACGCGAAGCCGAGTTCGCCCTTCACCAGGGCGTCGGCGACGTAGCGGCCCGGGTTGTCCGGGCTCGCGGCCACGGCCTCGTCGGCCACGTCGAGCGGATTGCGGTTGAGCGTCGGCATGGAGGGCATCCAGCCCAGCCGCGCCGACTGGGCCAGCAGGTCGGCCGTGTGCCGGCCGGCGAACGTGCCCTGTCCCAGCGGCGAGGCGAGCGCGCCCGCGTCGTACTGGTCGTAGCGCCACTGGTCGGTGTGCAGGTACCAGTACGCCGTGCCGATCATCTGCCGGGGCGGGCGCGACCAGTCCAGCGCGCCCGCGAGCTGCGCCCAGCCGGTCACCGGGCGGCACTTCTCCTGGCCCACATAGTGTGCCCAGCCGCCCCCGTTGACGCCCTGGCAGCCGGTCAGCGTGGTCAGGGCCAGCATCGCCCGGTAGATCGTGTCCGAGTGGAACCAGTGGTTCGTGCCGGCGCCCATGAGGATCATCGACCGGCCGCCGGAGCGCTCCGCGTTGTCGGCGAACTCCCGCGCGATCCGCGCCACCGCGCCGGCCGGCACGCCCGTGATGGGCTCCTGCCAGGCCGGGGTGTGGGGCTCGGTGGGGTCGTCGTAGTCCGCCGGCCACGCGCCCGGCAGGCCCGGGCGGGCCACCCCGTACTGGGCGAGCATCAGGTCGTACACCGTGGTGACGAGCCGGCCGCCGACCGTGGCCGTGGGCACGCCGCGGCGCATGACCACCGCGGCGTCCGTGTCGAAGCGCGGCAGGGCGACCTCGACCGCGTCGCCGCCCGCGCAGCTCAGCCGCGGCTCGATCGCGCCGAGGTCGAGGTTCCACCGGCCGACGCCGGCCTCGCTGAACCGGTCGCCGAGCGAACCGTTCGGCGCGGCCGGCGCGTCCGTCGCGGTGTCCCAGACCAGGGGGCGGAACGCGGCCTCGTCGTCGGGCCCGCCCAGGTCTGCGGCCGTGAGGAACTTGCCCGGGCGGTACGCGCCGTCCGCCGCGGGTTCGAGGGAGACCAGGTAGGGCAGGTCGGTGTAGCGGGTGACGTAGTCGACGAAGCGGGGCGTGGCCCGGTCGACGAAGAACTCCTTGAGGATCACGTGGCCCATCGCCATGGCCAGCGCCCCGTCGGTGCCGGGCTGGGCGGGCAGCCAGTCGTCGGCGAACTTGACGTTGTCGGCGTAGTCCGGGGAGACCACGACGACCTTCTGGCCCCGGTAGCGGGCCTCGGCCATCCAGTGGGCGTCCGGCGTGCGGGTCACCGGCACGTTCGAGCCCCACATGATCAGGTAGGCGGCGTCCCACCAGTCGCCCGACTCGGGCACGTCCGTCTGGTCGCCGAACACCTGCGGGGAGGCCACCGGCAGGTCGGCGTACCAGTCGTAGAACGACAGCATGCTCGCCCCGATGAGGCTGATGAACCGGGCGCCGACCGCGTGCGACACCATCGACATGGCCGGGATGGGGGAGAAGCCCGCGATCCGGTCCGGGCCGTAGGTCTTGATGGCGTGCACGTGGGCGGCCGCCACCAGCTCCTGCGCCTCGTCCCAGGTGACCCGGATCAGGCCGCCCTTGCCGCGCGCCTGCTGGTACTGCCGCCGCCGCAGCGGGTCGGCCTGGATGTCGGCCCACGCCAGCACGGGGTCGCCGAGACGCGACCTGGCCTCACGGAACATCTCGACGAGCACCCCCCGGGCGTACGGGTAGCGCACCCGGGTGGGGGAGTAGGTGTACCAGGAGAACGCCGCGCCCCGGGGGCAGCCGCGCGGCTCGTACTCCGGCCGGTCGGGCCCCACGGTCGGGTAGTCGGTCTGCTGCTGCTCCCAGGTGATGATCCCGTCCTTGACGTAGACCTTCCAGGAACAGGAGCCCGTGCAGTTCACCCCGTGGGTGGAGCGCACGACCTTGTCGTAGGACCAGCGGTCGCGGTAGAAGGCGTCGGCCTCGCGCCCACCTGTCTCGTACAGCGCCCGGCCGTCGGGCGACACCTCCGCGCGGCGTACCAGTCCGCCCACGGCGAGTAGCGCCCGTCCCGCGTCCGCCATCTCGACTGTTCCTTCCCCTGGGTCCCTTGATAACGATTACGGCTATTCATAACCATCCTGGGTGAACTTCCCAGCTGCGCGCCGGACTTTGTGCGCGAAGAGGGAACTAAAGCGACATGTCCTGCGGGGTGATCCGGTCCCAGGCGGCGATCGGGAGCGCGATCACGGCGGCCGGGAACAGGCCGTGTTCCTCGTTGTCGATGTGCCGGTGCAGCCGGTCGAGCACCGCCAGCACGGCCGGCCAGTCGGGGGCCGCCCGGTCCAGCGCGCCGAGCACGCCGTGGATGTCGTCGTGCTCGGCGCACAGGGCGTCCACCGCGGTGGTCAGGGAGCCCTCCTCCCGCACCGCCGCGAACAGGCCCTGCTCCTCGGTCGCGGTGTGCGGCAGCAGGAGGGCCATCAGGGCGTCCAGGGCGGGCAACCGGTCGGCGCCGGACGCCTCGATCGACCGCCGTAGCCGGCCGGCCGCGTTCTCGATCGCCTCGTGCTCGTCGCTGAGGCGTCCGATGAGCGGAAACTCGCGGCAACCGCAGTAGTTACACATGTGAATCTCCGTCCCCGTGGCCGCTTGGCCGCGTAAGCCTCGGTCTGCGCCGGCGTGTCCGGACAGGGTCTTTAGTCCCGTCTATTCGTTGGCCGAGCCCCCGGGGCCGGCGGCACCGCAGCCGCAGCCGCCGCAGTCGCAGCCCTTGTCGTCCGCCGCGCCGATGAGGTCGTGCAGCCCGTCGAGCAGCCCCGCGAGTGAGACGTCGGGCGCCTCGACGAGCAGCGGCACCACGAGGTCGTTCTCCTTGGCCAGGTGGACGGCGAAGACGGCGGACAGGGCCCGCGCCGCGGATGCCAGCGCCACGGCGGAGGCGGCGTTCTCCAGCTCGTTCACGAGGTCGCCGATGGCCACGTGCTCGGCGAGCATGCCGTCGATCAGGCGCCGGCCGGTGGGCTGGGCGGCGGCGACGGGGTAGAGGGCGGCCTCCTCGGCGTACGCGTGCGGCAGCAGCTCGCCGTGCAGCCAGGTCACGAGGGCCTCCCGGTGCTGCCACAGGCGCGGCGCGTCCTCGCCCTGGGCAGCCTCGCGCAGCGCCCGCGCGTACCCGTCGAGGGTGGCGGCCAGCTGGGCGTGATGCGCGACGACCGCCTCGGCGGCGGCGTGGTCGGCGGCACGTTCGGCGGTGCCGCGGTCGGTGATCTGGATGTGGGCCATAGCACCCCTCCTGGTTTTGACGTCGTTTGACGTTATAACGTTAAGCACTGTGGAAACGAGAAGGAAAGGCCCCGCCGGAGAGACGATCGACACTCCGCATCACCGGGCACTCGCCTCGGCCAGCCGGGTGGAGATCCTCGGCCTGATCCGCGCCGAGCACGGCCTCACCGCGGCCGACATCGCGGCGCGCACCGGCCTGCACCTCAACACCGTGCGCGCCCACCTCGACCGGCTCGTCGAGGCCGGCATCCTCGTCAAGGCCCGGGCCAGCGCCGGCCAGCCCGGCCGGCCCGCGTGGCGCTACCGGGCCATCGCGGACGACCCCGCCCCGGCGCCGTACCGGGCGCTCGCCGCCGCCCTGATCGAGCACCTCGCCTCGGCCGGCGACGAGGCCCCCGCGGTCGCCGCCCGCGCCGGCGAGAGCTGGGGACGCGACCTCGCCGCCGCCGTGGCGCCCACCGCGCCGGTCGACACCGCGCTCGCCGTCCTCGACGGACTGGGCTTCGACCCGGCGCGGCAGCCGGACGACACGGAGACGGTCGTCCATCTGCGCCGGTGCCCGTTCCTGGACCTCGTCGGCAAGCAGCCGGACGTCATGTGCGGCCTGCACGCCGGGGTGGTACGCGGCGCGCTGCGCGCGGCCGGCGCCCCGGACGCGACCGTGATCCTGGAGCCGTTCGGCGCCCCGACCGCCTGCGTCGTCCGGATGCTCGGCGCGGAGCCGTCCGCCCCCGGCGCGGAGCCGTCCGCCCCCGGCGCGCAGCCACCCGACTCCGGCGCGCAGCCACCCGACTCCGGCGCGAAGCCGCCCGCCTCCGGCGCCCAGCCGTGACCGGCCCCGCGGCGGCCAGCCTCCCCCCGGCCGCCAGCGTCACCGCCGCGGCCCGTGCCCGGCCCGGGTGGCGGGTGCCGCCGCTGGCCGCCGGGGCGCTCGCCCTGGCCGGCGGTCTGTGGTCGGCCCTGCTGCTGCTCGGCGTCGACCTGCCCGTGCCGCGCCCGACGCTGCCCGAGGTGCACGGGCCGCTGATGGTCCTCGGCTTCGTGGGTACCCTCGTCGCCCTCGAACGCGCGGTGGCGCTCGGGTCCGGCTGGGCGCTGCTCGCCCCGGCCTGCTCCGGGCTCGGCGCGCTCGCCCTGCTCGCCACGGGCCCCACGCTGGGCGCCAAGCTCCTGCTCGCGACGGCCGCCGTGGCCCTGCTCGGCGTCTACCGGCAGTTGTGGCGGCGCCAGCCCGGCCCGGCGCTGCTGGGACAGGTGGCCGGCGCGCTGGCCTGGTACGCGGCGACGCTGCTCTGGCTCGGCGGCTACGACGTGCCGCAGGTCGTGCCGTGGCTGGCCACCTTCGCGATCGCCACCATCGCGGGCGAGCGGCTCGACCTCGCGTTCGTCGCCGGGGAACGGGCCCGGCGCTGGTTCCTCGCGGCCCTGGCCGCCCTGATGGGGGGCGCGACGGCGGCGACGCTGTGGCCGGTCACCGGCGCCCACCTGTTCGGCGCGGGCCTGCTCGCCATGGTCGCGTGGCTCGCCACGTACGACGCGGCCCGCCGTACGGTGCGCGGCACCGGGCTGCCCCGCTATGGCGGCGCCGGCCTGCTGGCCGGGTACGCCTGGCTCGCCGTGGCCGGGGTCCTCTGGGCCGGCGCGGGGTCCACGATGGACGGACCGCGCTACGACGCCGCGACACACGCGGTGTTCCTCGGCTTCGTCCTCTCCATGATCTTCGTGCACGCCCCGGTGATCCTGCCGGCCGTGCTCCGCCGCCCGCTGCCGTACCACCCGGTGCTCTACGCGCCGCTCGCGCTGCTGCACGGTTCCCTCCTGGCGCGGGTCGTGCTCGGCGACGCCGCCGGGCTTGAACCCGTGTGGCGCTGGGCCGGGGTCGCCAACGTGGCGTCCGTGCTGCTGTTCGCCGCGTGCGCCGGCTCGCTCGCGGCCAGGGGAAGGGGCCGGTCGTGACCGGGACCCAGGCGCCGCCGTCGCCACGGTCGCGGTGGCACCGGCGGGTCGGCGCGCTGCCACTGGCCTACCTGGCCGGCGTCGTCGCGCTCGGTTTCGCCCACCCGCTGCTGCCGACGTGGCGCTGGCTCGCGATCCACCTGCTGCTGCTCGGCGCGGCGACGAACGCGATCCTCATCTGGAGCGCCCACTTCACGGCCGCGCTCCTGCGCGTGCCGGCGCCGGTCGACCGGCGCGCGGAGGCGGGCCGCCTCGCCGCCCTCAACGTGGGCGTGGCCGGCGTGCTCGTCGGCGGCACGGCCGACCGCCCGTGGCTCGGCGTCGGCGGCGCGGCCGTCGTCTTCGTGGCGGTCGCGGCCCACCTCGCCTGGCTGGCCCGGCGGGTCCGCGCCGCCCTGCCCGCCCCGCTGACCGTCACGGTGCACTACTACCTCGCCGCCTGCGTGGCCCTGCTGACCGGCGTACCGGTCGGCGCGGCGATGCTCGTCGACGGTGACGGGCGCCCCCGGCTGCTGCTGTTCCACGCGCATGTCAACCTGCTCGGCTGGATCACCCTGACCGTGCTCGGCACGCTGTTCATGCTGTGGCCGACCGTCCTGCGCACCCGGATGATCCCCGATGCCGTCCCGGCCGCCCGGTCGGCGCTGCCCGCCTCCGGGGCCGGTCTCGCGCTGCTCGCCGTGGGCGTACTCGCGTGGTGGCCCTGGTTGGCGGCCGGCGGGGTCGCGCTGTTCGGGGCGGGCGTCGCGATCGCCGTTCGGCCCATGGTCGCGACCGCCGGCCGCAAGGCTCCCGGGTCGTTCGCGGCGTGGTCCATCGCGGCGGCCGTGGGCTGGCTGGCCGTCGCCCTCGGCATGGACGCGTGGAGCCTGCTCGGCACCGCCGACCCGGCCGCCGCCGCGGACCGCTTCGCCGTCGTCCTCGTGCCCCTGCTCATCGGGTTCGTCGCCCAGGTGCTCGTCGGCGCCCTGTCGTTCCTGCTGCCGGTCGTGCTCGGCGGCGGCCCGGCGAAGGTGCGCGAACGCACCGAGGCACTGGACCGGCACTGGCCGCAGCGGGTCGCCATGGGCAACGCCGCGCTGGTCGTGTTCGTGCTGCCCACCCCGCCGTACGTGCGCATCCTCACGTCACTGCTCGTCCTCGCGGCCCTGCTGCAGTTCCTCATCCCCGCCGTCCGACTCCTGCTCGCCGCCCGGAGGTAACCCGTGTCCGCCCCCCAACGCCCGCTCGGCGGGGTCGCCGCCGGCCTCGCGCTCGTCCTCCTGGCCGTACTCGTCGGGGTGGTGGCCGAGCGCGGCGCGGACGCCGCGCCGGCCCCCACGGTCGCGGTCGCCGCGACCGGTCACACCACGACCGTCCAGGTGACCGCGAAGGGCATGCGTTTCCACCCCGACCGCATCACCGTGCCCGCCGGTGACCGGCTGGTGATCGAGCTGACGAACACGGACAACCGCCGCCACGACCTGGTGCTCGCCACGGGCCCGAGGACGGCCGCGGTCGCGGGCGGCGCGACCGTCACGCTGGACGCGGGCGTCATCGGCGGCGAGGTCGCGGCCTGGTGCTCGCTGCCCGGCCACAAGCAGGCCGGCATGACGCTGACGATCACGACCGCCGCCGCGTCGCACGATCACGAGGCGGCGGTGGACGGGGCCTTCGACCCCATGGCCGAGCCCGCCGCCGGGTTCGCCGCCCGCGACGCCGCCGCGCCGGTCGCGCCGACCGGCCGGGTCCACCGCCTGGAGCTGCGTGTGCGGGAGGTCGTCGGCGACGTCGCGCCCGGCGTCAACCAGACACTGTGGACGTTCAACGGCACCGTCCCCGGCCCGGTGCTGCGCGGCAGGGTCGGCGACACGTTCGAGATCACCCTGCGCAACGACGGCGGAGTGGACCATGGCGTCGACTTCCACGCCGGCGCGCTGTCCCCCGACGGGCCCATGCGCCCCATCGAGCCGGGGGAGTCGCTCGTCTACCGCTTCACGGCGACGAAGGCCGGCATCTGGATGTACCACTGCTCGACGATGCCGATGCTCTACCACATCGGCAATGGCATGTACGGCGCCGTCATCATCGACCCGCCCGAGCTGGCCCCCGTCGACCGCGAGTACGTCCTCGTCCAGTCGGAGCTGTACCTCGGCGCGCACGGCGCGACCGGCGACCTGGCCAAGATGCGGGCCGAGCGCCCGGACGCGGTCGTCTTCAACGGCTACGTCGCCCAGTACGCCCACCGGCCGCTGGCCGCCCGCGCCGGCGACCGGGTCCGCGTGTGGGTGCTCGACGCCGGGCCCAGCCGCGACAGCGCGTTCCACATCGTCGGCACCCAGTTCGACACGGTCTACCGGGAGGGCCGCTACGAGCTGCGCCCGGACGACCCGGGCGGCGCCCAGGTGCTCGACCTCGCGCCCGCGGCCGGCGGCTTCGTCGAGGCGGTCTTCCCGGCCGCCGGGCGCTACCCGTTCGTCAGCCACGCCATGGTCGACGCCGAGCGCGGCGCCCGCGGCGTGTTCGAGGTGCGCTGATGAGCGCCCCGGTCCGCCGCCGCGCGGTGCGCCGCTACGTCCCACCCCAGCACGGCGCCTGGGCGATGCTGCTGCTGCCGTTCCTGGCGGGCGTGCTCGTCGCCGGCCCGCGCTGGGTGCACCTGCCGCTGCTGATCGCCTGGCTGGGCGGCTACCTGTGGTCGTACTACGCCCTGCTGGCCGTCAAGACCGGCCGCCCGGGCCGGGTGCGCGACCAACTGCTGCTCTACGGCGCGGTCACCGCCGCGGCCGGCCTCGCGGTCGTCGCCGCCCGCCCCGGCGTCGTCGTCTTCGCGCCCGTCTACGCGGCGCTGCTGGCGGTCAACGTCGGCTACGCCCGCCGTCGCCGGGAACGGTCGCTGATCAACGACCTCGCCTCGGTCGCGCAGAGCTGCGTCATGGTGTTCGTCGTGGCGTTCTGCGCGGGCGCGCCGCCCGCCTCGGTCTGGCCGGCGTTCGTGGCCGTGCTGCTCTACTTCGTCGGCACGGTGCTGCACGTCAAGACGATGATCCGGGAGCGGGGCAGCGTCGCCTACCGCCGCGCCTCCGTCGCGTACCACGCGCTCGCCCTGGCCGTGGCGGCGTGGCTGGGCCCGGCGTTCGCGGTCGTCTTCGGGCTCCTGCTGGTCCGGGCGATCGTCTCGCCCCGGCTGTCGCTCACGCCCAAGCGTGTGGGCATCACCGAGATCGTGGCGTCCGTGCTCGTCCTCGCGGCCGCCGCTACCGGCTGACAACCGCCATCGTGGGTAGGCGCAGTAGATCTTCGGGGATCCGGGTCGCTATGACGACCGGAATCCCCGAAGATCTACTGCCCGGCGGCTCTGGCCGCTTGTTCGATCCTCGCGCGGTAGGCCTCGCGGGCTACCGCGTCGGCGGGTCGCTCGTCATCGGCCGTCGTGCCGGTCCTGCCGTCGAGCTGTTCGCGCAGGATGTCGGCGTGTCCCGCGTGCCGGGTGGCCTCGTTGAGGAGGTGGACCATGACGTTGAACAGCTTCACGTCCGGACTCGGCCACCACGGCACGTGCCCCGGCGCGTCGATGGGCAGGGCGTTGATGGTCGCGTCCGCGTGTTCGCCGACGGACCGGTAGAGGTCCAGCAGGTCCGCGCGCGTCTCATGCTCCGTGGCCCAATGTTCGTTCTCCCAGGCGCCCGGGTCGTTCCAGCGCGGCACCGGTCCGGGGAACGGCCGGCCGAAGACCTCGCCGAGATACCGGGCTTCCGAGTACGCCGTGTGCTTGACGAGCCCGAGGAGGTTGGTGCCGGTCGCCGTCAACGGCCGGCGGATGTCGTACTCGCCGAGCCCGTCGAGCTTCCAGACCAGTGCCTCGCGGACTCTGCGCAGCTGACGGTGCAGGTACTGCTTGGCGAAGTCGTCAATCATGGTCGGCGCCCCCGTCAGTGCCCTGACCGGCGCGCGAGATGCGCGACGATGTCGGCGGAGATCTCCACCGTGTCCGGCAGGACGCCCAGGATCCGACGCAACGCCTGTTCCCGGTCGGCCGCCGGAAGTTCGAGGTACGCCGAGATGGTCGACAGGTGGCCGACGTAGTCGGCCGCGCTCATCGTCAGCCGACGCCTGATCACGCACTGCCGGACGTCGACGAACGACCCGCAGCGTTCGAGTTCCGTGCCCGGCCACTGCATGTCCTGGTCGGGGGGTGTGCCGTCGGGCGAGGGAATATCGTCGCTGTCCAGGAACGGCGCCCGGGCCGCGCGGACCGCCTCCTCAACGGCGGGGTCGGCCGGCTGGACCGGCCCGCCGAACGAGGCGAACACGCCGCCCGGTTCCAGCAACGCGGCCACGCGCGGCCAGCGGCCCTGCGGGTTCGTCCAGTGCAGGGCGGCCGCCGCGTACACCAGCCCGTACCGGTCGCCCGGTTCGATGTCCTCGAACGCGGCGCGCGTCGTCGCGGCGGCCGGCACCTGCCGACGAAGTTCGGCGAGCATCGCCTCATCGGGCTCGGTCGCGGTGACCGCCACCCCGCGGTCGGCGAACAGGCGGGTCGCCTTGCCGGTCCCGGCGCCGATTTCGAGGGCGGTGCGAACCGGCCGACCCGCGTAGGCCATGACGAGGTCGAAAAGCTCCGCGGGGTATCCCGGCCGGAAGCGCTCGTACGCGTGCGCGACCGCGCCGAAGCTGAGGGCACGAACAGGCATGCCGAGCATCCTGGCACGACCCGGCGCGGGTACGGGTACCTTCGGGAGGTGGCGGACGACGACCGGCCGGCTGGCATCGAGGACGTGCACGAGCTCGCGGCGGCCATGCCGCATGTCACCGTCGAGTACGGCACGGGCGACAATCCGGTCTACCAGGTGGGCGGGAAGTCCTTCGTCTTCTTCCGCAATCCCCGGCCGGACGCGGTCGACCCACAGACGGGGCAACGCTACCCGGACGTGATCGTCTTCTGGGTCGAGTCGGAGGCGGACAAGCAGGCCCTGGTCCAGGACGCCAGGTCGCCGTTCTTCACCACCGCCCACTTCGACGGCCACCCGTCGGTGCTGTTGCGGGCCAGCCGGGTAGGCGAGATCACGCGCCGGGAACTGGCCGAACTCATCCAGGACGCCTGGCTGTCGCGCGCCTCAGCGCGCCGGGCGGCAGCCTGGCTGAAGGCACATCCACCACCGTGACCGGCCGGATCATCCCTGCCGGGGTGGACGTGGACACAGACCGTCCACGGCACGAATAGGAACGCGCGGCTACCAGTCGATGAGAGCGTCGGCGTTGATGTCGCAGGCGAATGGGTGGGCCAGCGTCAACGTTTCACCGCGGCCGGCGGCGGCTCCAGCACAGCCAAGCTCATCGCGATACCACTTCCGTCCGGTCGCCAGGAGTCTATCTCGGCTGAGCTGCGGCAAGAGCGTGTCCTGTGGGACGTCGCCCTTCGCCGGCCAACATGATCACCTTCACCGGGTCAGGCGACGCAGAACTCGTTGCCCTCGGGATCGGCCATGGTGACCCACGTGAACGGGCCCTGGTTGCCGTCCCACAGCTTCGTCGCCCCGCGGGCGCTCAGGCGGGCGACCACCTCGTCGCGGTCGTCGTCGCCGACGCGGATGTCGAGGTGGACGCGGTTCTTGACGATCTTCTTCTCCGGGGCCACCTGGAACAGGACCCGGTGGGCGGGCACCTCGCCGTCGGCGGGTGGCCGGATGGCCGCGCCCACGCGCCAGACGAGCACCCCGTTGTGGGTCGTCGTGTCCTCCTCGCTCGCGTGGCCCTCGTCGACCATGCGGCGGATGAACGCCTCATCGCTGGGTTCCACCTCCCAGCCGAGGGTCTCCGCCCACCAGTCGGCGAGCGTGTGCGGGTCGGAGCTGTCGATGGTGACCTGGAAGTCGTACGCCATGGGCGGATGTTAACCAGCCCCACCGACACGAAACCGATTACATTGACAGTTACTGATTTATAACGCATAGTGACACATCGACTGCGCGGGTCGACCGCGCCGGAGCGACCCGGAGGCGAACACGATGTGGGCCCGACTGCGTAACGCCCTGGTGACCGTCACCGCCGCGGCCACCGCCCTGGTCACGACGGCGTCCCCGGCAGCCGCCGTGGTGGACCCCTATCCCGCATTCAGTTGCCGCTACGACATCAAGGACGAGTGGCCCGGCGGCTTCATGGCCGACATCTACGTGCTCAACAAGAGCGCCGCCCTCACCACCTGGGTGGTGCGCTGGCGGTTCAACCAGCCGACCCGGATCGGCGCCGTGTGGGACGCGGTGATCAGACAGGACCCGTACGGTACGGTGCTCGCCACGCCGGGGCCGTTCAACGCGAATGTCCGCCCGTACGCGGTGTTCTCCTTCGGGTGGAGCGGGTTCGCCGCGACGACCGAGGTGCCGAACTACATCACGGTCAACAACTACCTGTGCTTCCGGGCGTGACAATCTGACACGCACGGAAATCCCGTTGCGGCCCGTCGTACCGTCGAGGAATGCCGACCGCCCAGCTCACCACGCGCCCCTATGCCGACGCGGACGCCGAGGCGGTGACCGACCTGCTGAACCAGGTCGACATCGCCGCCGGGGGCCAGCCGGCCAACGACGTCGATGAGACCCGCGCCGTCATCGACTCGATCGTGCGCGACATCGGGCACGACACCAGGGTCGTGGTGTCCGGCGACGGTGAGATCGTGGCGGTCGGGCTGGTGCCGACGCCACCGCCGGGCGGCTTCCGCGTTGACCTGGTCGGCGGGGTCCGCCCGGCCTGGTACGGCAGAGGGCTGGGCCGTGAGCTGCTCGACTGGCAGATGGGCCGGGCCCGGGAGATCCACCGGACGGTCGCGCCGGGCGCCACCTGGTCGGTGCACGCGGACGTGCTCGCCGGCAACGAGCCGGCGATCCGGCTCTACCGGCGGTTCGGGTTCGCGCCCGTGCGGCACTGGTTCGAGATGGTCGCCGACACCTCGGCGGGCTCGGCGGCTCTCGCCGTCACGGGTGCGCTGCCGGACGGGCTGACGCTCGTGCCGTACTCCCCGGGGTACGGCAATGATCTGTACGCGGCGCACATGGACGCGTTCCAGGACCACTGGGGTTACCAACGGCGGCCCGAGGCCGAGTGGCGGCGCCTCACGGTCGACTCGGCCACCTTCCTGCCGGCGCTGTCGCGGCTGGCGCTGGACGGCAACCGGATCGCGGGCTACTGCCTGGCCTACACCGACCCGCAGCCGCACCGCGTGTATGTGGGACACGTGGGCACGTCGCGCGACTGGCGCCGGCGCGGGATCGCGAGCGCGCTGCTCGGCTCCGTGCTCGCCGCCGCCGGCAACGCGGGGGCCCGCGAGGTCGTGCTCAATGTCGACGCGAGCAGCCCGACCGGCGCCGTGGGCGTCTACGAACGGGCCGGTTTCGAGGTCGACTCGCACGGCGTCACCTACGCGGTCACACTCACCGCTATTGACTAGTCTCGATGCGTAACCGATAGTTGCCGCAGGCGGCACGACGTTGGGAGACGCGATGAGGACACGCAGGCGGGACCTGGCGGCAGCCGTCGTGGCCGTGCTCGCCGCCGTGGCCCTGGCGCCGTCCCCGGCGGGCGCCGCCACCACCGGCGTGGAGTGCACCTACTACCTGTCGCAGTGGCGGGGCGGCTTCATGGCCGACATCCTCATGGTGAACAACGGCCCGGCCATCGACGGTTGGACCGTGCGCTGGAGCTTCGCGCACCCGACGCAGATCGGCGCGACCTGGAACGCCGCCCTCACCCAGACCCCGGACGGCGTGGCGACGGCCGTCAACGCCTCCTGGAACGCCGTCCTGCCCACCGGCCGGTCGCTCGTTTTCGGCTGGAGCGGCGTCGCCGCGGCCACCGAGATCCCGACCGACATCACCGTCAACGGCGTCCCGTGTTGACCGTGGGCGGCGCCTCGACCGGCTCGGGGACGCCGAGCTTGCGGTAGATCGCGCGCGCCCGCCGCCGGCTGGACTCCGCCTCCTCGGGGCGCCCCGTCGCCGCGAACGCCGCGGCCAGTCCGTTCAGCGCCCGGGCGTGCTCGTACCGGTCACCGTTGCGCTTGGCCAGGTCCTGCGCCGCGCGGTGGACGCCGATCGCGTCCGTGGGCCGGCCGCGCGCCGTCCAGCTCTCGCCCAGCGTGTTGAGCGCCTCCATCCGCAGGCTCGCCTCGCCGATCGCGGCCGCGATGGTCAGCGCCCGGTCCAGGTGCCCGGCCGCCTCCTCGTGGCGACCCATGCGGGCGTACGCCGCGCCGAGCGCCGCGTGCGCGCTGCCCTCGCCGCCCCGGTCGCCGGTCGCGAGGCAGGCCGCCAGCGCCTCGTCGAGATGCTGGAGCGCCGCGTCGTGCTCCCCGCGCTCGCTCTCGGTCGCGCCCAGGTTGCCCAGCGAGTACCCGAGCAGGCGGCGGTCGCCCAGGTCGGCGAAGATCTCGGCCGCCTCCCGCTGGCGCGCGACCGCGGCCGCGAGGTCGCCGAGCCGCCGCTGCAGCGCCCCCAGGTTCAGCAGCTGGGTGCCCACGCCGTGGCGGTTGCCCGTCTGCCGGTACCCGGCCAGGGCCGCCTTCAGATGTTCCAGGGACTGTGGATAGTCGCCCAGCCGCTCGTAGACCAGGGCCAGCCGGGCCAGCGCCCGCGCCTGCCCGGCGGGGTCGCCGGCCGCCCGGAACGCCGCCAGCGACCGGTCGAAGCAGCGCCGGGCGGTGCGGTGGTCGCCCAGGCTCCAGTGCGTACTGCCGAGGTTCGTCAGCACGTGCGCCTTCGCCGAGGGCGTGCGCGCGGCCCGCGCCGCGCCCGCGTGTACGGCGAGCGCGTCCTGGTAGCGACCCCCGACCTCCAGGTAGCGCCACAGCGCCGTGGACAGCGCCACGGCGTGCTCCGGCCAGCCGTGCTCGGCGGCGTGGGTGGCCACGGCGACCAGGTTGGCGCGCTGGCCGTCCAGCCACGCGCCCGCCGCCTCGGGCGAGGTGGGCGCGCCGGGCGCGTCGAACCGGGCGCCGTCGTCGCCCGCCGCCCGGTCGTGCGGGAACAGCGCCCGCGCCGCGCCCCGCGCGCGGTGCGAGTAGTGATCGAGCAGCCGGCCGAGCGCCGCGCGCGCGTCGGGCAGGCGGCCGGCCCGCTCGACGGCGTACGCGCGCAGCAGGTCGTGCATGCGCCAACCCGGCTCCCCGTCGGGGGCGGGCCCGGCCGGCGTGACGAGGTGCGCCTCGGCGAGCCGGTCGAGGGACGCCCGGGCGGTCGCGGCGTCGCAGTCGGCGAGCGCGGCCAGGGCGGCCACGTCGATGTCGCGGCCCGGGTGCAGGCCGAGCAGGTCGAACGCCCGCGCTGCGGCGCGCGGCAGGTGCCGGTGCGACCAGGAGAACACGCCGCGCAGCGCGGCCCTCGGGTCGCCGGCGACGGCCAGCAGGTCCAGCCGGTTGGCCTCGTCGCGCAGGTCGTCGGCGAGGTCGGCGAGCCGCCGTCCGGGCGTCGCGACCGCGCGCTCGGCGGCGATACGCAGGGCCAACGGCAGGCGGGCGCACCGGTCGGCGAGGTCCGCGGCCGCCACCGGCTCCGCGTCCACGCGCTCTCCCACGAGAGTACGCAGCAGCGCGACGGCCTCGGCGGTCGTGAGCAGGTCGAGGTCGAGCCGCCGGGCGCCGTCGCGGGCGACCAGGCCGGCGAGGCTGTCGCGGCTGGTGACCACCGTGCGGCAGGTGGCCGTGCCGGGCAGCAACGGGCGCACCTGATCGGGCGTCGCCGCGTTGTCGAGCACGACGAGCATCCGCCGGCCGGACAGCAGGGTGCGGTAGAGCGCTGCCCGGCCGGCCAGGTCGGTCGGCAGGTCGGTGGCGCTGACGCCGAGCCCGCCGAGCAGCGTGGCGAGCGCGCCGGCCGGTTCGATGGGGCGGTCCGGGTCGTAGCCGCGCAGGTCCAGGTAGAGCTGCCCGTCGGGGAAGCGGTCGGCGGACCGGTGCGCCCAGCGCAGCGCGAGGGTGGTCTTGCCGACCCCGGCGGTGCCGGCCACGGCCGTGACGACGACGGCGCTCGCCGGCCCGGACTCGCCCTGCGCCGCCGGGTCGAGCAGGGTGTCGAGCGTGGCGAGTTCCTGCTGGCGGCCGGTGAACCCGCTCACCTCGGCGGGCAGTTGGTGGGGGACCGGGCCGACCGGGGCGGCGGCCAGGGCCTGCCGGCGGGTCTCCTCCACCCGGTCGCGGGCGGTGGCCAGCGCGCCCTGCTCGGTCGGGGAGGCACCGAGCAGGCGCACGAGCACGTCGAACCGGTCGGTCGGCGGCAGGACCCGGCCCGCGAGGTACTCGCCGATGATGCCGTGCGACCAGCCCGCCGCGGCGGCCAGCTCCCGGTAGGACAGCGGCGCCCCGCCCGTGCGGCGCGCGTGCCTGCGGCGCAGGTCGCGCAGTACGCCGGCCAGGTCGGCGAGGGTGTGCACCGCGTCGACGCCGCGTGCGAGATCCTTATGCGTGTCGATGGCATAAGCGTAGTCGGAGCGTCACACGTCGTTTCGTGCCGCTCCGGTCCAGAGTCCGACACCTGGCCGGACTGGGACGCTCCGGCCAGGTGCCGGGGGCTGGTGCGGGCCCGCGGGGCGGGGCCCGGCACCAACGTTGCGTCCATGGTCGCCCGTCTCGCGCGCCCGCGCCCCCGATCCTGGACGCGGTTGGACAGCTAACCTCGCGCGGCGCAGCGCGGGCAGGTCCCGAAGATCTCCAAGGTGTGGCTCACGTCCGTGAAGCCGTGCTCGGCCGCGATGCGGTCGGTCCACCGCTCGACCGTGGGTCCCTCGACCTCGACGGTCGTGCCGCACCCGCGGCACACGAGGTGGTGGTGGTGCGACTGCCCGCAGCGGCGGTAGAGCTGCTCGCCGGAGGGCAGCCGCATCGTGTCGACCTCGTCGGCGTCGACCAGCAGCTGCAGGGTCCGGTACACCGTGGTCAGTCCGACGCTGGCGCCGCGCTCGCGCAGTGCCATGTGCAACTGCTGCGCGGTGCGGAAGTCATCGGTCTCCGCCATCAGCGCGAGGACCTCGCCGCGCTGGCGGGTGTTGCGGGCGCCAGGGGTGGACTGCGTCACGATGATCTCCGGGTACGTGCGAAGGCACCGGCCGGTGCCTCCGCCCGAGTCTACGGCGACCGCACTGTTTCGCTGATCGCGCAGGTCACGGTCGGTTGGGCCCACGGGACGCGGAAGATCAGGTGGGCAGATCCCGCAGGATGCCCTCGAGGATCTCGGTGGTCCGCGTCGGCGGCTCGGCCTCGACGCACAGCCGCTCCATCGCCTCGGCGTAATGGTCGACGTCGTCGCGTTTGTCCATATAGAGCGCGCTGGTGAGCTGCTCGACGTAGACGACATCGGGCAGGTCCTGGTCGGGGAAGCGCAGGATGGAGAAGGCGCCGCCGGCCGCCGCGTGCCCGCCGGCCCGGAAGGGGATCACCTGCAGGCGCACGTTCGGCAGCTTCGTCGCCGACAGCAGCGCCTCCAGCTGCCCGCGCATGACCTCCGGGCCGCCGATCGGGCGCCGCAGCGCCGCCTCGTCGACGACCGCCCAGATCTGCGGCGGGTCGGGGCGGGTGAGCAGGTCCTGGCGCTTGATGCGCAGCGTCACGCGCCGGTCGACGTCCTCGGGCTTGGCGGTGGCGTTGCCGAGCAGGATGACGCCCCGCGCGTACTCGGGGGTCTGCAGCAGGCCCGGAATGAACTGCACCTCGTAGGTGCGGATGAGCGACGCGGACGCCTCCAGGCCCAGGTAGGACTGGAACCAGTTGGGCAGCACGTCGCCGTAGCGGTGCCACCAGCCGGGGGTGTTCGCGTCGCGGGCCAGCGCGAGCAGCCGGTTGCGCTCGTCGTCGTCATCGAGCCCGTAGAGAGTGAGCAGGTCGGCGACGTCGCGCTCCTTGAAGCTGACGCGGCCCAGCTCCATGCGGCTGATCTTCGACTCCGACGAGCGGATCTCCCAGCCGGCGTCCTCGCGGGTGACTCCGGCCGCCTCGCGCAGCCTCCGCAGGTGGGCGCCGAGCAGCATGCGCAGGACTGTGGGACCACCGCTCGTCCCGCCCGACGGCTCCGCCATCGTCACCTGCCAACCTTTCCGCCCCGAGCTGTCGCGGCCCATCGCGTCGTCCGCGTAAGCATGCCATGGACGCTGCGTCAGGTACTACAGCCGTCCGTACCCTCTCGCGGTCGTGTCCGTCCTCGCCGGACACAGCCGCGCCCCACGGCGTGCCGCGCTGGTGACGGTGCCGTGGGGCGGTTGATCAGCCGAGCAGGTTATCGAAGTCGCCGTCGCGAGCGCCATGGACGAACGCGGCGATCTCAGCCCACGTGAACAGGAGTGCGGGGCCCTCGGGGTCCTTCGAGTTGCGCACCGCCACGCCGCGACCGTCCGGTAGGGCGGCCATCTCGACGCAGTTGCCGTGCGGATTGCTGCGTTGGCTCTTCTGCCAGCGCGCCGCTGAAAGCTCGGTGGCCGGCATTCCGTTGTAGAGATGCTGCATCAGAGATCTCCTGGGAACGCGAGGGGACGGGGAAGAAGGCGTACGGCGGAGGGCCCGTCGTTCGGCCAGATGCACGTGCATCGGCTCTTGCTTCTGCAGAGCATAACGGTCATGATATCGCATGTGCATGTGTATGTGTCCGCTTACTCCGAGTGACAAAAGATGGGCATGACAAGGCGCAAGTACTCCCCGACGCCGCGCCGAGCAGGCTCCGCGTCGTCGGGTGACCGGGTGGGCGCGCCGGCGCGCCGGCCACGCACAGTAGCCATGGGATGGCCGAGGCTGTTTGCCGACGCGTCCGCCCGGAAGGCCCTCGACGGTTGGTGGTGCTGATCATGATCGAGTCAATCGACTATCGGCCGTCCTATGAACTGGACGCCGACCTGGCCGAGTTGGCTTACGCGGCCGTGCGGGGGTGGCCCGATCAACAGGCCATCACCCCGGCGATGATCCGGTCGCGGCTGCGGCCGACCGGCACGACCGCCACGACGTTGCTGGTGGTTCGCGACGGCGGCCGGCTGGTCGCCGCCGCCGCGATGCTCTGGCCGGCGACGCTCGAGGCCACCGGCGAGCTGATCGGTCCGCTCGTGCACCCGTCGGCGCGCGGGGCCGGCCTCGGCACCGCCGTGCTGCGGGCGGCGGCCGCGGTCGCCGATGCCCGGCCGGGCATCCGGTTCACGACCGGGCCCATCCCCGAGAGCCGCTCGGTGGGCTGGAACCTGTTCGAGAAGGCCGGCTGGCACCCCCTCCACACGGCGAACCTGCTCGCCGCGGCGCTGCCGGTGGCCGAGGAGCCGCCCGCGCCCAGCGGGGTGCAGGTGCGGGCCGCCCGGCCGGGGGAGTACCTGAACCGGGCGGTCGCCGATCTCATCCTGTCCGCGTACCCGCACTGCGGGCACGCGGACGCCCGCGACATGTTCGTACGGTGGACGACCGACGAGCGCTACCGCCCCGACGGCCTCCTGCTCGCCGGGGACGAACGCGGGCTGTCCGGCGCGGCACTGGTCTATCCACAGTCCGATGAGGACGTCTCCGGGCCGCCGGAGGCCGTCATCGCCGACCTGGTCGTCCACCCGCACCTGGACAGCGCGACCGCGAGCGCGGTGCGCGCGGCGCTCGCCGCCGCGGCGGCCCGCGTCAGCGCCTCGTTCGGCGCGGTCGTGGCGCGCACGGTCGCCCCATGCCCGTTCGTCTGCGACGCGCTCGCCTCCGTCGGCTTCCGCCAGGTGGATCAGGTGCGTTACTACGGTCAACCGGCGTCCCGACCGGTCGCGTCGGCCGCCCTGGGCTGACCGGCCGGACAGTCCACAGTCCACTCACGCCCGCGGCGCGTTCCCCACGCCCGCGGGCGTCTTGGCGTGTCGCCGTGTCCTGGGCAGTCCCTTTCCGACCTCTTGTTACCTGATAGTTACATTTTTGATCTCGGCGAAATGCTGGACACCGTCGGGGCAGCCGGCTTGAGTGGGATGAGTCGGCACCCCGACGTGTGCTCTCCCATACGGAGAGTGACCCGAGCGATGTCAACCCCCCGACCCGGGCGAACGCCTGCCAAGGAGGACAGAATGCACGCTACTGACCCGTCAATGGAGTCAGCATGAGGGCACGGATGAACCGACGTTTTCTCACGGTGGCGGCCCCGGCCGCCGCGCTCTCCCTCGTCCTGGCGGCCTGCCAGGGCGGTTCGGGCGACGAGACCTCCGGTCCCGTGCCCACGCTGACCGGTGACTGCGCCAAATACCAGGCGTACGCCGGGCATGCCGGCAAGACCGTCACGATGTTCGCGTCCATCATCAGTCCCGAGTCGGACTCCCTGCAGAAGTCCTGGGCGGAGTTCCAGACCTGCACCGGGATCACCATCTCGTACGAGGGGTCCAACGACTTCGAGTCGCAGTTGCCCGTCCGCGTGACGGGCGGCAACGCGCCCGACCTGGCACCCATCCCGCAGCCGGGCCTGCTCAAGCAGATGGTGCAGGCCGGCAAGGTGGTCAAGCCGCCGGCCCAGACCCTGGCCAACGTGGAGAAGTACTGGGCACCGGGCTGGAAGGCCTACGGCTCGGTGGACGGGACGTTCTACGCCGCCCCGATGAGCTCCAACATGAAGTCGCTCGTGTGGTACTCGCCGAAGTCGTTCGCCGACGGCGGCTACACGGTGCCGACCACCTGGGCCGACCTGATGGCGCTCAGCAACAAGATCGCCACCGACGGCAAGGCGAAGCCGTGGTGCGGCGGCATCAGCTCCGGCACGGCCACGGGCTGGCCCGCCACGGACTGGCTGGAGCAGGTCGTGCTCGGTCAGCACGGCGGCGAGGTCTACGACAAGTGGATCAGCCATGAGGTCAAGTTCGACTCGCCGGAGATCCGCCAGTCGATGCAGACGGTCGCCGACTGGATGCTCAACCCGGCCTGGGTCAACGGTGGATTCGGCGATGTGAAGACGATCGCGACGACCCGCTTCCAGGACGCCGGCAAGCCGATCCTCAGCGGCAAGTGCTACATGCTGCAGCAGGCCTCGTTCTACCGGCCGCAGTGGCCCGCCGGCACCACGATCGGTCCGGACAAGGACGTCTTCGCGTTCTACCTGCCGCCCGTGAACCCGGCGATCAAGACCCCGGTCGTCGGCGGCGGCGAGTTCGTCACCGCGTTCGCCGACCGGCCCGAGGTTCAGGCCGTGCAGACCTACCTGTCGACCCCGGAGTGGGCGAGCAGCCGGGTCAAGGCGGCACCCGGATGGGTGTCGGCCAACAACGGCGTCGACCTCAGCCTCTACACCGACCCGCTGGACGCGCTGTCGGCCAAGACGCTGTCGGACACGAGCGGCACGTTCCGCTTCGACGCCTCCGACCTCATGCCGGCCGCGGTCGGCGCGGGTCAGGAGTGGAAGTCGATGACCGCCTGGTTCGCCGAGGGCCAGAGCATCGACAAGGTGGTCAAGGACATCGACGCGGCCTGGCCGGAGTAGGTCCGGCGGCGCGCATCCGCACACGGTCGTCGCGGTCCGGGTGACCGGGCCGCGACGACCGTCCATCCACCCCAGAGGGGAAGTCGATGATGTCTGACCCGAGCGCGGTGCTCGCGGACTCCACCCTGGTCGACTCGGGATGGAAGCTGTTCCTGGTCGTCCAGGTGCTGGCAGTCTTCCTCGCCGTGCTGCTGTTCGTCTTCTTCGTCGCCGGCCGCGCCACCGGCCGCTTCGAGCGGCCCGTGGCCATTGTGGTGCTGGTCGGCCCGGCGATCGTGCTGCTGCTCGTCGGCCTGGTCGTGCCGGCGATCCGCACCATCTACCTGGGCTTCTCCAACGCCAGCGGGACGAAGCTGCTCGGCTGGAAGAACTACGTCTGGGCGTTCACCACGCCCGGCATCCAGGACATCCTGGTCAACACGCTGCTGTGGATCATCGTAGCGCCGGTCGTCACCACGGCGCTCGGCCTCACACTCGCCCTCCTGGCCGACAAGGTGCGCGGCGAGGCGGCGTACAAGTCTTTGATCTTCATGCCCATGGCGATCTCGTTCGTGGGCGCCAGCATCATCTGGAAGTTCGTCTACGACTACCGGGAGCCCGGCCAGCCGCAGATCGGCCTGCTCAGCCAAATCGTCATGGCGCTGGGCTGGGACAACCCGCCCAACTGGATGCTCGAGCCGACGCTGAACAACTTCCTGCTCATGGTGATCCTCATCTGGGTCCAGACGGGCTTCGCCATGGTGGTGCTGTCGGCGGCGATCAAGGCGATCCCCAGCGACATCATCGAGTCGGCCCGGGTGGACGGAGCGGGCGGCGCCAAGATGCTGTGGCGCATCACCATCCCGATGATCCGCAGCACGGTCGTCGTCGTGCTCACCACCGTGATGATCATTACCTTGAAGATCTTTGACATCGTACGGACGATGACCGGCGGCAACTTCGGCACCCAGGTGCTCGCCAACGAGATGTACTCCCAATCGTTCACGCAGTTCAACGTCGGGCGTGGCAGCGCGCTCGCCGTCATCCTCTTCCTCGCCGTACTGCCGCTGGTCGGCTACAACATCGTGCAGCTGCGGAAGGAGCGTGCGAACCGATGAGTGACGACTCCGCCACGCAGCCGGAGGCGCCCGTCCCGGCGACCTCGCCGTCCGGGGTGCCGCCGGCACCCGTCCTGCCCGAGCCGACCAGGAAGCGCGAGCCCGGGGTGAAGGCCGTGCGGCGGGCGTTCAGCTCGCCGGTCGCGACCATCCTCATCCTCGCGCTCACGGTCGTCTGGACCATCCCGACCGTGGGCCTCGCCATCACCTCCATCCGCCCGGCCGGCGACGCGTCCGACACGGGCTGGTGGACGTGGTTCACCAATCCGACGGTCACTCTCGACAACTACCGCACGGTGCTCGTCGAGGGCGGCTTCGGCGTCAGCGGCGGCTTGTTTCCGTACCTGGTGAACTCCCTCGCCATCACCATCCCGAGCGCGATCCTGCCGCTCGCGTTCGCCTCCATGGCCGCGTACGCCCTGGCCTGGGTGCGGTTCCGGGGCAGCGACACGCTCTTCTTCATCATCTTCGCGCTGCAGGTCGTGCCGCTGCAGATGGCGCTCATCCCGCTGCTGCAACTGTTCTCCGGCGGGGCCCACCTGGGCACCGTGCGGATCCTGCCGGCGCTCGACCTCGGCGGCACGTACTTCCCGGTGTGGATCGCGCACACCATGTTCGCGCTGCCGCTCGCGGTGTTCCTGCTGCACAACTTCATCGCCCAGCTGCCCAACGAGGTGATGGAGGCCGCCCGCGTGGACGGCGCGAGCCACCTGCGCATCTTCCGGTCGATCGTGCTGCCGCTGGCCACCCCGGCGCTGGCGTCGTTCGCCATCTTCCAGTTCCTGTGGGTGTGGAACGACCTGCTGGTCGGGCTCACCTTCGCCGGCGGTACCCCCGAGGTGGCGCCGTTGACCGTGCGGCTCGCGCAGCTGTCGGGCGGTTTCGGCAGCCGGTGGGAGCTGCTCACGGCCGGCGCCTTCGTATCCATCGTGATCCCATTGATCGTGTTCTTCGCGTTGCAGCGCTACTTCGTGCGCGGCCTGCTCGCGGGCGCGGTGAAGGGCTGACGTTTCCGCCCGCGCGGCGGCGGGTAACAGCGGCGGCATGACCATCATGGACACCCCGCCGGTACTGAACCCCGCCGCCGCGCACAACAACAGCCTGCGGGACCTCCTGCAGGGTCTCTACCTGGACACGTGCGCCGCCCACGAGAGCGCGCTCGCCGAGGCCGACGCCATGGCCCGCGTCGGCGGCGTCGACCGCGCCGGGGAGGACGAGGTCGACGCCGGCAGCCGTACGGCCGCCCGCGAGGAGCAGCTCACCCTCGTGGCCAGCCTGTTCGAGCGCCGCGGCCAGCTCGAGTACGCCCTCGCCCGGCTGGACAGCGGTGACTACGGCCGCTGCGAGCACTGCGGCAAGCCGATCCCGGCCGAGCGACTGGAGGTCTACCCGACGGCGACGGCGTGCGTGCGCTGCAAGCAGGCCTTCGAGCGACGCTAGCCCACCGGACCGGGGTCACCGCCGTCTGATCAGGGCCCAGGCGCCCAGGCAGAGCAGCGACGCGCCGACGGCGAGGAAGATCGCCGACTCGATCAGTTGCATGCGCCAGAACCGGTTGTCGGGATGGTAGGACGCGGTAAGGCTGGCGATGTCCTGCCGGCGCAGGCAGTTCTCGATGCTCCGGTCGGCCTCGGTGCACGACGACGGGTCGAAGGCCGTCGCCGTGCCGGCCGCGTCGTAGTACACGGTGCTGAGCCGCCAGGCATCGTCGGGTACGACGCTCCGGCCGCTCCGCGAGCCGATCGCGGCGCCTGCCTCGACGGCACCGTGGGCCCGCGCCGGCTCGACATACGAGGCGCGCAACGTGCCCGCGACGCCGACGAGCAGGACGAGATAGCAGACGATCGTGAGCGCCATGGCCGCCACCGTGTTGCGCCACAGCAGGCCGGCGGTGGCGCCGAGGGCAATGGCCAGCGCGGTGTACGCCATCACGACGAGGCCCTGCGTCTCGAAGCCGGGGGTCATCATGCGCCCGTGCGCGATGACGCTGAACGGGCGCAGGGCCCAGGCGCCGACCAGCCCGAGCACGGCCGTCCCGACGAGCACCGGCACCGCCGCGACCACCAGTTTCGTCGTCCACCACCGCACCCGCCCCACCGACTGGGTGAGCGCGAAGATGTGCGTACCCTGCTCGAACTCGCGGGCGAACAGGGGCGCGCCGGCGAACATCCCGAGCAGCACCGGCAGGCACAGCAGCACCAACGGGAACAGCGACACGTACGCGCGGTACTCACTGCCGAAGGCGCTCAGCGCGGCGGCGTCGCACCGCGCCTCGTCCGCTGTGCGGCAACCCTCGATCCCGTGCGCGCGCAGGTAGGCGACGGCGTCGATACGGAAGTAGACCAGGACCCCGGTCACCGCGAGGATGACCACGAGGGTGAGCAGCAGTTGCAGGCGCTGCTGGCGCCAGGCCACCCAGGTCATGCGGCCGCCACCTCCGCCGCCGCGCGCGTCGGCCGCGTCGGGGACGCGGAGCGCAGGTAGGCCATCGCCAGCTCCTCCAGGTTCGGTTCGATCAGCTCCCAGCCCGTGACGTCCTGCCAGCCGCCGTCCTTGACGAGGACCGTTTCCTGGCGACCGGTGGCGCGTGCCTGGACCACCAACCCGGGCGGCAGACCGTGCCCGCCGGCGCGGCGGGGTCCGATCATGACCCGGTGGCCGGCGATCAGGTCGTCCACGTCGCCCACGAGGTGCACCCGACCGTTGGCCAGCAGCACCAGGTGGTCGCAGACGCCGTCCAGGTCGGCCAGCACGTGCGAGGAGAGCATGACGGTCATCCCGGTCTCGGCCACTTCCGACATCACCGTCTGCATGACCTCTTCACGGGCCAGCGGGTCGAGGTCGGCCAGCGGTTCGTCGAGCATGAGGATCCGGGGGCGACGGCCGAGCGCCACCGCGAGGGCCACGCGCGTGCGCTGTCCGCCGGAGAGCGTGCTGATGCGGGCGTCGGGATCGACATCAGCCTCGTCGACGAGTCGTCGCGCGTACGCGTGATCCCATTCCGTGTTGAGGGCGCGCCCGGCCCGGAGCATCTCCGCGACCGTGAACCGCCGGTACAGCGGTTTGTCCTGGGCGAGAAACGCGAGCTTCCGGTGGGTGCCACGGGTGCCCGGCCGGTTGCCCAGCACGCGGATCTCGCCGTCCGTCGGGCGCAGCAGCCCGGTGGCCAGCGCCATGAGGGTGCTCTTTCCGGCGCCGTTGGGGCCGACGAGCGCGGACACCCGCCCGGCCGGCACGTCGAAGGAGCAGCCCCGCAACGCCCAACCTCGGCGGTACCGCTTGCCGAGGTCGATGGCCGTCATCGCGGCCTCGTGTGATGGTGTCCCCAACGTTATCGGCTCCCTCGTGTCAGTACTGCGTGTCCAGGGCGGCTTTGACCATGGCCTCGACGTCCTCGCGTTCCAGGCCTGCCGTGCGGGCGGCGCGCAGCCACGCGTCCAGGTCGGCGCGCAGCGGGGCGTCGGCTGCCGCGTCCGCGCGGGCCAGCGACCGCCGCACGAAGGTGCCGAGCCCCGGGCGCGGTTCGACCAGTCCCTCCCGTTCGAGTTCCCGGTACGCCTTCAGCACGGTGTTCGGATTGATCGCGGTGGCGGCCACGACCTCTTTGGCGGTCGGCAGCCGGTCGCCGGGCATGAGCAGGCCCAACCGGAGGGCCTGGTTGGTCTGCTGGACCAGCTGCAGATATGTCGCCACTCCGGAGCGGCGGTCGATCCGGAACTCGATCACTCAACACCGTTCCACTAATCAATTAGTGGAATGAATGTGCCTCGTCGGCCACGGCCTGTCAAGACCCAGGACGCGTGGTCGGTCCCATGTGTGCAGGTGACGGCCATGCGTCCGAATGACGCTGCCAACGGGGGGCGCCCATGGGGCACAATCGCCACCGTGGGACCGGGGCCGAGCACGACGCTGGACGACCCGCCCGAGGGCGGCGCGCTGGGCCGGGCGACCGTCGTCGTGGAGCGGGCGCTGCGCGTCTGCGCACCGTACGGACGCGACGACGTCACCGCGCAACTGCGTGCCGCGCGCCGTGCGCTCGCCGAGCCGAACGTGCACGTCGTCGTCGCCGGCGAGTTCAAACAGGGCAAGAGTTCTTTGGTGAACGCGCTGCTGGGGCACGCGGTGTGCCCGGTGGACGACGACGTCTCCACGGCCGTGCCCACGTACGTGCGCCACGCCGCCGAGCCGACCGCGTCGCTCGTGTTCGACGCGGAGGAGTCCGACGGGACCCCGCTGTCGCGCAGCGCGATCGCGCCGACGGACGCCGGGCGCTACGTGGTGGAGGGCGGCGAGGCGGTGCCCGCGCCCGCGGGCGCGCGCCTGGCCGGGGTCGAGATCGGCATCGACCACGACCTGCTCGCCCAGGGCCTGGTGCTGGTCGACACCCCCGGCGTGGGCGGGCTGGGATCGGCACACGCGGCGGCGAGCCTCGCGGCCACGGCCATGGCCGACGCGGTGCTGTTCGTGACGGATGCCTCGCAGGAGCTGACCCGCACGGAGATGGACTTCCTGCGGCAGGCGCGCCAGGCGTGCGACACGGTCGTGTGCGTGCTCACCAAGACCGACTTCTACCCTGCCTGGCGGCGCATCCGCGACATCGACCGGGGCCACCTGGGGCCGGACGTGCCGCTCATCGCGGTCTCCTCGGCGCTGCGCCAGCACGCCGTGCATGCCGGCGACGGGACCGCGTTCGCGGAGTCCGGCTTCGCCGAGCTGGTGGCGTTCGTGGCCGGCCGGGCCGGCGGCACGGCCGCCGACCGGGTCGCGGCAGGCGCGGTCGCGGAGGTCCTGGCCGTCTGTGACCGGCTCGGCGGCGAGCTGCGCACCGAGCGGGCCGCGCTGGCCGACCCGGCCGCCGCGGCCGCGGTGGTCGCCGAGCTGACGGCCGTGAAGCAGCGGGTGGAGGAACTGCGCGGCGCGGCCGCCCGGTGGAGCCAGACGCTCAACGACGGCATCGCCGACCTCACCTCCGATGTCGACCACGACCTGCGCGCGCGCATCCGGGGCGTGACCCAGGAGGCGGACGAGACGATCGACACCATGGACCCGGGCGACGGCTGGCCGCAGATGCAGTCGTGGCTGCACTCGCGGATCTCGCAGGAGATGCTCAGCAACTACGCGCTGCTGCGGACGAAGGCGACCGCGCTGAGCGAGCAGGTGGCCGAGCACTTCCGGCAGGCGTCCGGCGAGGTGCTGGACGAGCTGGCCGTGCGCGACCCGGCGCCGCTGGCGTCGCAGGCCCAGCTGGAGCACAGCCTGGAGCTGGAGAAGATGCGGGTGGGCAAGCAGGCGATGGTCGCGCTGCGCGGCGCGTACGGCGGGATCATCATGTTCACCGTGCTGGGCAGCCTCGCGGGCATCGCGCTCGCCCCGATCTCGCTGGGCATCGGCCTGGTGATGGGCCACAAGGGACTGCGCGACGAGAAGAAGCGCCAGTTGCGCCAGCGGCGCGCGCAGGCCAAGAACGCGGTGCGCCGCTACTGCGACGAGGTGACCTTTGTGGTGGGCAAGGACTCCCGCGACACGCTGCGGCGCATCCAGCGCCAGCTGCGCGACCACTACAGCGGGCTGGCCGAGGAGCTCAACCGCTCCAACGCGCAGGCGCTCGCGGCCGCCGGGGAGGCGGCCAACCGCAGCCGGACCGACCGCGAGCGCCGGCTGGCCGAGATCGACGCGGAGCTGGCCCGCCTGCTCCAGCTGCGCCAGCTGGCCCTGTCGGTGACCAGCCCGTGAGCGCGACGGGAAGCGCCCGGCCGACCGGGCTCGTGGACCGCACCCGCATGGCGCTGGCCCGCGCGGGTCAGGTCTACCACGGCACGGTCACGGCCGCCCGGCTGGACGCCGCCCGCGACCGGCTGGACGAGCCGCTGCGGGTCGCGATCGCCGGACGCGTGAAGTCCGGCAAGTCCACGCTGCTCAACGCGCTCGTGGGGGAGCGGCTCGCGCCCACGGACGCGGGGGAGTGCACCCGCATCGTCACCTGGTACCGGGACGGGCACACGTACCGGGTGACCGCGCGTCCCCGCCGGGGCGACCCGCGCCAGCTGCGCTTCACCCGCGACGACGGCGCCATCGAGGTGGATCTGGCGGACCTGGCCCCCGAGGATGTGGAGGACCTGCAGATCCTCTGGCCGTCGCAGGCGCTGCGCGGCATGACCCTCATCGACACCCCCGGCATCGGCTCGCTGACCGCGCATGTCGCCTCGCGTGCCTGGGAGCTGCTCGTCACCGACGATGAGGAGACGCCGGCCGACGCCGTGCTCTACCTGATGCGTCACCTGCACCACACCGACCTGGAGTTCCTGCACGCCTTCCACGACACGACCGTGTCGCGGCCCAACCCGGTCAACGCGATCGGCATCCTGTCGCGTACCGACGAGATCGCGGTGGGCCGGCTGGACTCGATGGACTCGGCGCGGCGCATCGCGCGCCGGCTGGGTACGGACGCCAACGTGCGCCGGGTGGTGCAGACCGTGGTGCCGGTGGCCGGCCTGCTCGCGGAGACGGCCGTGACCCTGACCGAGGCCGAGGTCGGCCAGTTGCGGCGGGTCGCCGATCTGACACCGGCCGAGGGCGACGAGTTGCTGCTCTCGGCCGACCGGTTCGTGACCCGGCTGCCGCAGCTGGGCGTCACCGAAACGGAGCGGCGGGTGCTGCTGGACCGGTTCGGCCTGTTCGGCCTGCGCCTGTGCGCGCAGCTGCTGCGCACCGGCGTGGCGCCGACGGCCACCGCCCTGGCGCGCGAGCTGGTCGTCCACAGTGGCCTGGCCGAGCTCCGGGAGGTGCTGCGGTCGCTGTTCGACGAGCGCCGTGACGTGCTCAAGAGCCGCTCGGCGCTGCTGGCGCTCGCCGGGCTGGCCCGCGCCGAGCCGCGCCCGGGCAGTGAGGGCGTGCTCGCGGAGGTCGAGGAGATCGTGGCGTCCGCGCACCCGTTCCAGGAGCTGCGGGTGCTCGCCTCGCTGCGCGCGGGCTGGGTGACCGGCAAGGAGCCCGTGCTCGAGGAGCTGGAGCGGCTGATCGGCGGGCGGGGGCAGGCCGTGCACCTGCGACTCGACCAGGGGCCTGACGTCGGCAACCGGACACTCGCCGCGCTCGCCCAGGACGCGTTGACGCGCTGGCAGCGCCGGGCCGAGAACCCGATGACCTCGCATGAGCTGGCACTGGCCGCTCGGGTGGCCGTCCGGTCCTGCGAAGGCATGGTGACCGAGTTGGCGCGCACGGGATAGGGTCACGCACAGTCCCCTCACCGAGCACCCGGAGTCCATGGTGTACGCACTCGGCATCGACCTGGGCACCACCTTCACCGCAGCCGCCGTGTGGCGCGACGGGCGCGCCGAGATCGCGTCGCTGGGCAGTCGCGGCGCGGCCATCCCGTCGGTGGTGCTGCTGCGCGAGGACGAGACGTTCCTCATCGGCGAGACCGCGAACCGGCGCGGCCTGTCGGAGCCGCACCGCGTGGCGCGCGAGTTCAAGCGCCGGCTGGGGGACACTACTCCGATCCTGCTCGGCGGCGTGCCGGTGTCGGCCGAGGCGCTCATGGCGCGGGTGCTGCGCAGCGTCATTGACGAGGTGACCCGTCGCGAGGGCGGCGCGCCGGCCTCGATCACGGTGTCGCACCCGGCCAACTGGGGCCCGTACAAGACGGATCTGCTGCGCCAGGCCGTCCGCATCGCCGGTCTGGAGCAGCCGGTCTCGTACACGACCGAGCCCGAGGCCGCGGCGGTGTTCTACGCGCGCCAGCAGCGCATCGAACCCGGCGCCGTGGTCGCCGTCTACGACCTGGGCGGCGGCACCTTCGACGCGGCCGTGCTGCGCAAGACGCCGACCGGCTTCGAGATCCTCGGCCAGCCCGAGGGCATCGAGCGCCTCGGCGGCATCGACTTCGACGCGGCCGTCTTCGGTCACGTGCGCCGCGCCATCGGCGACGCGATCGACCAGCTCGACGAGGACGACCCGGCCGCCATCGCGGGCGTCGCGCGGCTGCGTGACGAGGTCACGGAGGCGAAGGAGGCGCTGTCGTCGGACACGGATGTCTCCATCCCGGTGCTGCTGCCCAACCTGGCCACCGAGGTGCGGCTGACCCGCGCCGAACTGGAGGCGATGGTCCGCCCGGCGCTCTACGACTCGATCGAGGCGCTGCGCCGGGCGCTGCGGTCGGCGGGCGTGACCCCCGAGCAGCTGCACTCCGTGCTGCTCGTGGGCGGCTCCTCGCGGATGCCGATCGTGGCGCAGCTCGTCGGCGCGGAGCTCGGCCGTCCCGTGGCCGTGGACGCCCACCCCAAGCACGCGGTCGCGCTCGGCGCGGCCGGCCTGGCGGCGATGGCCCTCGGCGGCGCGGCCGGCGCCGCTGCCGTCGGTGGTGGCGCCGCGTCGCCGGCCGCCGACGCCCCGGCGGGCGCTCCGACGCTCGCGATTCCCGTTCCACCCCCGGGCGGTACGCCCGTCGGCGCGCAGCCGACCCCGACCGTACTCCACGTGGCCGGCCCGCCCACCGTGGCCGACGGTGGCCAGACGCCGCCCGGCCACGGTGGCCAGCCGCCGGTCTCGGCGGGCCCGCCCACGGTCCCCGCGGGGTACCCGGGCGCGCCGGGCGGCTACCCGGGTGCGGCGGGCGGTCCGCCGACGATGGCGGCCGGCTTCCCCGGCCCGGCCGGGCCGGGCGCGGGCGGGCCGGGCGGCGGCCAGGCCGGCCGCTCGCGGCTGCCGATCCTCGCGGCGGCGGCGGCCGTACTGGTCCTGCTGCTCGGCGGCGGCACCGCGTACGTCCTGGCCAACATGAAGGACACCCCCGGCGGTGGGGACGGCACGTCGAGCACCCTGGCGACGACCGCGCCCGCGATCGTCACCTCGGCGGCCGCGCCGCCGACCTCGCAGGCCGTCCCGCCGACGACCGCCGGGCCCCCGTCGGAGACGCCGACCGCGACCCGGCCCGCCGACGAGCAGTGCACCGACGAGATCAAGGCGAACCCGCGCTGGGTGTGCATCACCGATGTGACGTTCAACGGCAGGCAGCTGGTCATCAGGTACGACGCCGACTGGGGCGGCTCGACGCCCAACAAGCGCGGCGGCTACCACGTGCACTTCTACAACAGCGACGGCACGGAGCCGGCCGCGGACGTCATGGGCACGCAGGCCGACGACCGGGGCAGCTGGTACATCGAGGACCAGAACCCGTCGCGGATCAGCACGTCGGACTCGGAGTTCAAGAGCCTGAACAACCTCAAGCTGCCGAAGATCTGCGCGCGCATCGCCCAGGCCAACCACAATCTCGTGGCGGACGATCACACGGAACACTTCCGTACGGGCAACTGCTGGCCGGTCCGCCGGATCTGAGGCGCACCGGGATTCACCCGTTCGACCATGTGCGAGAGATCATTTTTCGGACATCCGTCGACCTCGTGGCGATGTCCTCGCAGGTGACCCCCGTACCGGGGTCTATGCGGCGGCGCCAAGCTCCTCTTGTCATGATTCGTGGAGGTGAAACCGGCTCGCGTGACCGGCATGATGAGGTCTCGTACCGGCGTGGGGAGGCTTACCATGGCGGGAGATATCTATATCTCCGCGGGTTCGATCAGCGCGGACCTCGTCGACGCGGGGTACGAGAGCTGGGCGCTACAGATCGATGAGGTCATCGTGGTGGCCGAGTCGACATCGGACGTGGTGCACGGGTTGCACGACACCCTGGGCCGGCTGCTGGCCGAGGAGGCGGAGCTGCCGGAGCCGCTGCGGGTCCGCGTGGACCTCCTGCGCGAGTCGCTGGCCGCGTCGCTCTAGGCCGTACCCCGACGCTTTACCCCGGCGGGGGCGGCGTGCCAGTCTGTTGGGACCCACAACTAATTCCCACGACGCACGGTTCGGGAGCGCGACAGTGAGACTGGTACGGCTGGGCGACGCCGGTGCGGAGCGACCCGCGGTGCTCGCTGAGGACGGGCGGCTGTTCGACCTGGGCGGCATCACGCGGGACGTGGACGGCGCCTTTCTCGCCGGCGGCGGGTTGGCCCGCGCGGCAGCCGCCCTGGCGGCGGGCGAACTGCCCGAGCTCGACGGACGCGGCCTGCGCGTCGGGGCCCCCATCGCCCGGCCCGGCAAGGTCGTCTGCATCGGCCTGAACTACGCCGACCACGCGGCCGAGTCCGGCGCCGCGACCCCGGCCGAGCCGGTCGTTTTCATGAAGGCCCCGAACACCGTGGTCGGCCCGGACGACGTCGTGCTCGTGCCGCGCGCGAGCACCCGCACGGACTACGAGGTCGAGCTCGCGGTCGTCATCGGGGCGACGGCCCGCTATCTGGCCGACCCGGGGCAGGCGCGCGCCGTCATCGCCGGGTACGCGATCTCCAACGACGTGAGCGAGCGGGAGTTCCAGCTGGACCGGGGCGGTCAGTGGGACAAGGGCAAGTCGTGCGAGACCTTCAACCCGCTGGGGCCGTGGCTGGTCACCGCCGACGAGGTCGCCGACCCGCAGGACCTGGGCCTGCGGCTGTGGGTCAACGGCGAGCCGCGCCAGGACGGCAGCACCAAGAACATGATCTTCGACGTCGCGCATGTCGTGTGGTACCTGAGCCAGTTCATGGTCCTCGAGCCCGGCGACCTCATCAACACGGGCACCCCGGCGGGCGTGGCACTGGGCGGCAGGTACCCGTACCTGGTCGAGGGTGACGTCATGGAGCTGGAGATCGACGGGCTCGGCCGCCAGCGCCAGGAAGTCGGCCAGGCGTGAGCGAACTCGCCGGGCTCGTCGCGGCGGTGACCGGCGGCGCGTCCGGGATCGGGCTCGCCACCGCGCGGCTGCTCGCCGCGCGCGGCGCCCGGGTGGCCGTGCTCGACCTCAGCACGGACGTCGGGGTGGCCGGCGTCCTCGCGGTGGCCTGTGACGTCACCGACGACGCGTCCGCGCGGGCCGCCATCGGGGCCGTGGTCGACCGGTTCGGCCGGCTGGACATCCTGGTCAACAACGCCGGCATCGGCGCGCAGGGGACCGTGGCCGACAACCCGGACGACGAGTGGTCGCGCGTCCTCGACGTGAATGTCGTGGGCATCGCCCGGGTCAGCCGGGCCGCCCTGCCGCACCTGCGCCGGTCCCCGGCCGCCGCGATCGTCAACATGTGCTCGATCGCCGCCACGGCCGGCCTGCCGCAGCGCGCCCTCTACTCCGCCTCCAAGGGCGCCGTGCTGGCGCTGACCCGAGCCATGGCCGCCGACCACGTCCGCGAGGGCATCCGCGTCAACTGCGTGACCCCCGGCACGGTCGACACCCCCTGGGTGGCGCGGCTGCTCGCGGCGGCCGACGACCCGGACGCCGAACGGGCCGCACTCGCCGCCCGCCAGCCCACCGGCCGGCTCGTCACCGCCGAGGAGGTCGCCGCCGCGGTGGCGTACCTGGCCAGCCCGCTCACGGGCGCCGTCACGGGCGTTGCCCTCGCTGTCGACGGCGGCATGGACGCGCTGCGCACGCGCCCGGCGGCCGCGTCGTGACCGCCCCGCGGTGGGCGGGCGTACGCGCCGGGCGGCTGGCGCTCGGCACGGCCCCGCTCGCCGGCCTGTACGAGCCGGTCAGCGACGCCGTGGCGGCCGCGACGCTGAGCGCCGCCTGGGACGGCGGGGTGCGCCTGTTCGACACCGCCCCGCACTACGGCGCGGGGCTCGCCGAGCGCCGGCTGGGGGAGTTCCTGCGCGGGCTGCCCCGCGACGACTACACCGTGGTGACGAAGGTCGGCCGGCTGCTCGTGCCCGGCCGGGCCGCCCACGACGAGGAGGGCTTCGTCGGCGCGCCGCGCGATGTCGTGCGGGTGCGCGACTACAGCGCCGACGGGGTGCGCCGGTCGCTGGCGGAGAGCCTGGAGCGCCTCGGCCTCGACCGGGTCGACGTGGCGCTCATCCACGACCCGGACGAGCACTGGGCCGAGGCCGTCGGCGCGGCGTACCCGGCGCTGGCCGGGCTGCGGGACGAGGGCGTCGTGCGCGCCATCGGCGCGGGCATGAACCAGTCGGCCATGCTGACGCGGTTCGTCCGGGAGACCGACATCGACGTCGTGCTCGTCGCCGGGCGGTACACCCTGCTCGACCGGGAGGCCGCCGCCGACCTGCTGCCGGCGTGCGGTCAGCGCGGCGTGGGCGTGCTCGTGGGCGGCGCGTTCAACAGCGGCATCCTCGCCGACCCCAGGCCGGGGGCGCGCTACAACTACGCGCCCGCGGACCCGGCCGTGCTCGCCCGGGCGCGCGCGATGCAACGCCTCTGCGCCGCGTACGGGGTGCCGCTCGCGGCCGCCGCCGTGCAGTTCCCGCTGCGCCACCCGGCCGTCAGCGCGGTCGTGGCGGGCATGCGCGGCGCCGGCGAGGTCCGCGAGGACCTCGCCCTGCTGGAGACCCCGATATCCGCAGAACTCTGGACCGCGCTGGAGGACCTGTGAGCGGCAGGGTCGACGCGCACCACCACGTGTGGGACTTCGGCGTGCGCGACCACCCGTGGATCGACCCCGACTCGATGGCGGCCATCCACCGCGACTTCGCGTTGGCCGACCTGGCCCCGGTCGCCGCGGCGGCTGGCGTGACCGCGACCGTGCTCGTGCAGACCGTCCCGCTCGCGGCGGAGACCCCGGAGTTCCTGGCGCTCGCGGCCGATGGGGACGGGCTGGTCGCCGGGGTGGTGGGATGGGTGGACCTCACCGCGCCGGATGTCGCCGACGCGCTCGCCGCGCTGCGGGCCGCGCCGGGCGGCGAGCGGCTCGTCGGCATCCGGCACCCCGTGCAGAGCGAGCCGGACCCCGGGTGGCTGGCCCGCCCGGACGTGCGCCGGGGCCTGGCCGCCGTCGCGGACGCGGGCCTGGTCTACGACCTGCTCGTGCGGCACCATCAGCTGCCCGCCGCCACCGAGGCGGTGCGCGCCCTGCCGGAACTGAGGTTCGTCCTCGACCACCTGGGCAAACCGCCGGTCGCGGCCGGCGGCCTCGCCCCCTGGGCCGACGACCTGCGCGCGCTCGCCGCGTGCCCGAACGTCGCCGCCAAGCTGTCCGGCCTGGTCACCGAGGATGACTGGGCCCACTGGACGGTCGAGCGCCTGCGCCCGTACGCCGACGTGGCGATCGACGCGTTCGGCCCCGACCGGCTCATGTTCGGCTCCGACTGGCCGGTGTGCCTGCTCGCCGCCAGCTACGCCGACTGGGTGGCGGCCGCCGACGAACTCACGAGCGCGTTCACCCCGACGCAACGCGCCGCCTTCCGGTCCGCCACCGCCCGCCACTGGTACAACCTCCCCTGACGGGATACCCGCCCACCGCCCCGCGCCCCAGCCGGCGTTTGGGCGATTCCGCGCCTTAACCCGGCCGGGGATTACGCGCGGAATCGTCCAAACGTCCGCCGGGGCAGGAAGGGGCGGCGGGCGGATGGGGTCAGGTGGGTAGGGGGAGGGTGGGGAAGCGGGAGCGCAGGGCCGCGAGGGTCGGCATGGCCGTGGCCGCGCCGGGGGTCTCGCAGACCAGGGCGCCGACCGACGTGGCGAACGCGACGTGTGACCGCCAGCCGGACGCGTCGCCCGGCAGGCCGGCCCTGGCCAGGGCGAACAGCAGGCCGGCCATGGTCGCGTCGCCCGCTCCGGTGGTGTCGATGGCGCGCACGCGCGGCGCGGGTACCCGTACCACCGTGGTGTCGTGCGCGACCAGCGCGCCGGCCGCGCCCAGGGTGACCACGACGGTGGCCGCGCCGACCGCGCGCAGGTGCGCCGCCGCCGCGTCCGGGTCGAGGTCGAACAGTTCCCGGGCGTCCGGCTCGCTGAGCTTGACCAGGTGGGCGGTCGCCGCGAACTCCTCGACGGTGGCGCGCAGGGCGGCCGGGTCGGGGGTGAGGCGGGGGCGCACGTTGGGGTCGAGGGTGCGCAGGGGTCCGGGGACGGACCAGGCCGCGCGGGCGGCGGCCAGCGGGCCCGGCTGCAGCAACGCGATTGATCCACAATAGAGCGTACGGGCGGTGGCGAGCGACCGGCGGTCGACGTCGTCAGGACCGATCGCGGCGTAGGACGGCGGCTGCCCGTAGAACCGGAAGTCGGGCTCGGCCCCGGTGAAGCTGGCCAGCGCGAGGGTGGTCGGGGCCGGGCTGGCCGGGCAGCCGGCGGTGTCCACCCCGGCGGCGTCGAGCAGCGCGCGGATGCGCCGGCCCAGTTCGTCCGTGGCGAGCGCGCCGAGGAAGACCGCGCGGCCGCCGAGGCGGGCGACGCCCACGGCGACGTTGAGCGGCGCGCCGCCGACGACCGGCCGGAAGACCGTGTTTGTCGGGCCGCTGGCCAGGGCAGTCTGTGGGCCTGAATCCGGGGTTTCGAGGAGATCCATGAGCGCTTCGCCGAGCACCACCGCGTCGGGGGATCCGTCCGTCGTGTCCACGCCGACAGCCTCGCACGCGCCCGGCGCGACGATGGGGGTCGAGGAGGAGTTCCACATCGTCGATCTGGAGACCGGGCAGCTGCGCGCCAGCGCCCGGGCGCTGCTCGACTCGCGCGCCGACGTGGAGCCCGAGCTGCACCGGACGATGATCGAGACGGGTACGGAGGTGCACCACAGCCTCGACGAGCTGCGCGCCGACCTGATCGCGCGGCGGGCCCGCCTGGTCACGGCCGCCGAAGGGCTGGGACTGGGCGTGGCCGCCAGCGGTACGGTGCCGGGCTCGGGGGCGTCCGTGGCCCGGGTCTTCCCGAAGGCCCGCTACCAGTGGATCCATGAGGAGTACCAGCAGCTCGTCGCCGAGCAGCAGGTGTGCGCCTGCCAGGTGCAGGTCGGCGTGCCCGACCGGGACCTCGCGGTGCGCGTGGCGCGGCGGGTGCGCGGCTGGCTGCCGACGCTGCTGGCGATGTCGGCCAGCTCGCCGACGTTCCGCGGCGGGGACACCGGCTACGCGTCCTACCGTACGGTGGCGATCTCCCGGTGGCCCACGGTCGGGCCGCCGCCGGACGTGCGCTCCGCGCGGGAGTACGACCGGTTGATCGGGTCGCTGGTCGACACCGGCGTGATCAAGGACGCCGGCATGATCTATTACGACGCGCGGCCGTCGGCGCGCTACCCGACCGTGGAGATCCGCATCGCGGACGGCTGTCCGGACCTGGATGATGTGGTGCTGCTCGCCGGTCTGAGCCGGGCGCTGGTCGCCACGGCCGCGGCCGACGAGGAGGCGCCCGAGGCGCCCGTGGAGCTGGTGCGGGCCGCCACCTGGCGGGCGGCGCGCTCCGGGCTGGAGGAGGATCTCGTCGATCCGTTCGCGTCGCGGGCCGTGCCGGCCGGTGAGCTGGTCGACGCGCTGCTGGAGCACGTACGGCCGGAGCTGAGCGCGCGTGGCGAGTGGCCGACCGTGCGCGAGCTGGCCGACCGGCTCCTGGCGCGGGGCACCTCCGCCGAGCGGCAGCGGGAGCTGCTCGCCGCGGGCGCGAGCGACGCCGACCTGGTCGCGGACCTGGTGGCGGTCACCGCCGGCCGGACGTGACCGGGCTGGCCAGGCGCTGTCCACATTGGCGGCTACCGGTGATCTTAGGTAGTTTGGTACCTTGGTCGGGCCAATTCCTGACCGATCGGATGACCCGAATCCGCTCGATACGCACCAGACTGCTGGGGTGCGTGGGGGTATTGGGTTTCTGAGCCGCGTTCAGCGGCGTTGGATGTGGATCGGCTTCACCGTTCTGGCGGCGTACGCGCCTTTCGCGGCGCGCGTCACCCAGGATGCGTCCTGGCTGTTCAGCGTGGTGATCGCGGGCATGCTCGCGGTCGTGCTGGTGGCCGACGACGCTGAGTCCCGGCGGGTGACCCGCAAGGTTCCGCCGCCTACGGACCTCTGATCGACGCCGGCGGCCGGTCACCTGGGCAGTGACCCGGCCGCGGGCGTCGACCTGCCGTTCAGGCCGGCACGGCCGCGGCGGTCCGTGACTGTGTGAGCACCTCGTTGGCCGTGCGCCGGCCGGACACGAGCGCGCCCTGGATCGAGCTGGTGTCGCGGTGGTCGCCGCATACGTACAGGTCCGGCTGGAACCGCACCCGCCGACGCGTCGCGTGCGGGGCCGGCATCGCGGGCAGCGCCCGTTCGATCGGGTACGCCCGGATCATGTCCCACCGCGCGGTCGTGGTGCCGTAGATAGCCGACAGTCGCGCCCGCACCCGCCGGATCAGGTCCCGGGTCGGCTCGTGCGCGCCGAGGATGGACGCCGCGACCAGCGCCCGGCCCGGCGGGGCGTACTCCGGGGCGACATTGCTCAGCACGACCGTGCTGCGGACCGTGCCGGGGTCGTCCGCGTCGAGCAGGATCAGGCCGTCGTCGCGGGGCGGCTCGGCCGCCGCGAAGTAGAACGTCGTCACGCCGCGCCACGTGGGCTCCGGTACGCCCGGCACGAGCCGCGCCGCCGTGGTGCCGTCCGTGGCCACGATCACCGCGCGGGCGGGTACGCGTTCGCCGTCGTGCAGGCGTACGCCCTCGGGGTGGACCTCGACCACCGCGCGGCCGCACTCCACCTCGAGGTCCGGCATCGACGCGGCCAGCTGGCGACCGATCGCGGCCATGCCGGCCGCCGGGACGGCCGCGCCGCCGCGCAAAAACGAACGCCAGATGAGGTGCGCCACGTTCGCCGAGCTGGTGAGGTCGGCATCCAGCAGGACGGCCGACAGGAAGGGCCGCGCGACGCGCTCGATGACCCGCCGCGAGAGCCCGGCGTCGGTCAGCTCCGCCAGGACGCTGCGGTCGGGCCGGTGGGCGATGCCGGTGGCCGAGCCGACCATGTCGCGCGCCGCGATGCTCGCCAGCAGCACGGTGTCCATGATGGACAGGACCCGTGAGCGCAGCACACCGAGCGAGCGCAGGTCCGGCCGCAGGTGCTCGACGCGGCCGTTGGTGAGCACGCCGACGCCCCGGGGGAAGGGCCGCAGGTCCAGCGACGCCAGGTCGCACTCCCGGGCGAACGCCGGGTACGCCGGGCAGACGGTCTGAAAGCCGCGATCGAGCCGGAAGCCGTCCACGACGTCGGTGCGTACCCGCCCGCCCACGTCGTCGGCGGCCTCGAAGACGCGTACCCGCCGGCCGCGGTCGTGCAGCCGTCGCGCCGCGACGAGCCCGGCCAACCCCGCGCCGACCACCACGGCGTCCAGGCGCTCGGTCATAGTCGCAGCGTAACGGGGTTATGGGCGGCCCACCGGGGTTTGTCCGGCCGGGCCGGTGGGCACGACAGAGAGCATGGTGGCGATCGAGCGGGCGCATCGGGGACGCGACTGGCTGGTGCTGGTGGGCTTCGGGCTCGCGGCGTTCGCGGCGGCGGCCATCGGCGGCCTGGGGATCAGCGGCACGGGCCAGGAGTACGCCTCGCTGGAGCGGCCCGCGTGGGCGCCGCCGTCCTGGCTGTTCGGGCCGGTCTGGACGGTGCTCTACGCGACCATCGCGATCGCCGGCTGGCTGGTGTGGCGGCGGGTGGGCTGGTCCTGGCCCCTCGTGCCGTACGCGGTGCAGCTCGTGCTCAACGCCGCGTGGACGCCGATCTTCTTCGGCCTCGGGGCGTACGGGCTCGCCGCGGTGGACGTCGTGCTGCTGTGGGCCGCGATCGGCGCCACCGTGGCCTCGTTCTGGCGCGTACACCGGGGCGCGGCGGTGCTGCTGCTGCCCTACTGGGCGTGGGTCAGCTACGCGACCGCGCTCACCATCGCGATCTGGCGCCTGAACTGACGCGCTACTGCAGGTAGCTCTCGACCTCGTTGGCGGCGCGCTCGCCCACCGTGTCCGGGTCGAGGCCGGCGTCGCTGGCGGCGCGCCGGCGGCGCAGCAGGTCCCAGCACTGGTCGAGGGAGACCTCCAGCTCACGCAGCCGGGCATGCTCCTCCTCGGAGGAGATGTCGCCGGCCTGCAGCGCCGAGCGCAGGCGGTGCTCCTCGTCGACGAGGGCGTGGATCTGATCGTGAATCGTCTTGTCCTGCATGGACACAGCCTGTCACGTCGAGCCCCGCCGCGCGCGGGGAGGGGAATGATCGGCACAGCTGTGCGGTTCCGTCGCAGGAGTGCATTTTCGCCATTTTAGTACGTATGTTTCACTAAATCCGGAATGTCACGTTACTATGGCTTAGGCGACGGGGCGAGGTTGATCGCGATGCTTCTCGTAGTAACGACGGAGACGATCCCCGGCTATCGGGTGCAGAGTGTGCTCGGCCCCGTGGTCGGACTGACGATGCGCAGCCGGAACCCATACAAGGCCGGCCTCGCGACCCTGGACGGTGGCGCCCACCCGGAGGCCGCCGACCAGTTGGTCCAGTGCCGGCAGGAGGCGATCACGGAGATGGTCCGCTCCGCCCGCGAGCGGGGCGCCAACGCGATCATCGGCATGCGGTTCGACCACCGGCAGGTCACCAACAGCACGGCGGAGATGTGCGCGTACGGCACGGCGGTCATCGTCGTCCCGGAGGCGCAGCCCGTGCCGCGGACCGCGGAGGCGCTCGCGCCGGCAGGTGGCCTGTCGTAGTACGCGCGTGTTACATTTGATCACGTGCGGTACAGCTGGACACCGGAGGCGCTCGCGCGCGCGAACGCCCTCGACGTCGAGCTGGCCGAGGTGCACCAGGTCCTGACGTCCGGCCGACCGGTGCTGCGCAAGCTGGAGGACGACCAGGTCCTGCGCATCATCGGCGCGACCGGCGGGGGCCGCGTGATCGAGGTCTGGCTCCGGGAGGACCCGGGGGCCGCCGACGACGACTGGGAGATCCTGATCGCGTTCGAGGCGGGCCTCGCCGGCCAGGCCCTGTACCGCAAGGTCGTGGGTCAGGAGGTGTGAGCGTCATGAGCCGCAAGGAACTTCTCGACAAGGTGCTGGCCGGCGACAGCGTCGACCACAGTTACGGCGACCCCGCCGAGTGGCGGGTCGAGCCCGGCGTCTTCGAACCGCACCCCGAGGGCGAGGTCATGGTGGGCCGGTCGCTGCGCCTGCCCGCCCAGACGTACGAGCGGGTCATGGCCGTGGCGAACGAGCGGCGCATGTCGTTCTCGGCGCTGCTGCGCGTCTGGGTGGAGGAAGGGCTCGCGGCCGCCGACGGCGCGGACGCCGACCCCGTCACCGCCCTGCGCCGGAACCTGAACCTCGCGCAGCAGGCCGCCGACCAGCTGGCGCATCGCGCGTAGCTCAATCGAAACCTTGAGTTGACACACTTGAGGACGTGTACGACTTCGATCTGCTCGTCCTCGGCTCCGGGCCGGGAGGTCAGAAGGCCGCCATCGCGGCTGCCAAGCTGGGCCGCAAGGTCGCGGTCGTCGAACGCAGGCACATGATCGGTGGCGTCTGCATCAACACCGGCACCATCCCCTCCAAGACCCTGCGCGAGGCCGTTCTCTACCTGACCGGCCTCAACCAGCGGGAGCTGTACGGCCAGAGCTACCGGCTCAAGGACGACATCACGGTCGCCGATCTGGCGGCCCGGACCTCGCACGTCATCGGCCGCGAGATCGACGTCATCCGCAGCCAGCTCTCCCGCAACCGGATCGCGATGCTCACCGGCACGGGACGCTTCGTCGACCCGCACACGCTCCTGGTCAGCGAGCCGGGCGGCCGGGAGACCAAGGTGTCCGCCGAGAAGATCGTGATCGCGGCCGGCACCCGTCCCGCGCGACCGTCCAGCGTGGACTTCGACGACCGTACGATCATCGACTCGGACGGCATCATCCACCTCGAACGCGTACCCCAGTCGATGGTCGTGGTCGGCGCCGGCGTCATCGGCATCGAGTACGCCTCGATGTTCGCCGCCCTCGGCACCAAGGTCACTGTCGTCGAGCGGCGCGAGCGCATGCTCGAGTTCTGCGACCTGGAGGTCATCGAGTCGCTCAAGTACCACCTGCGCGACCTCGCGGTGACGTTCCGGTTCGGCGAGTCCGTCGCGGCCGTCGAGCGCCACACCGGCGGCACGCTCACCGTGCTCGACAGCGGCAAGCGCATCGCGGCGGACACGGTCATGTACTCCGCCGGCCGGCAGGGCGTCGCGGGCGAACTCGGCCTGGAGAACGCGGGCCTCGTCGGCGACGAGCGGGGCCGCATCAAGGTCGACGAGTACTTCCGCACGGCCGTCCCGCACATCTACGCGGTCGGCGACGTGATCGGCTTCCCGGCGCTCGCGTCGACGTCCATGGAGCAGGGCCGCCTGGCCGCCCACCACGCCTGCGACGAGCCGGCCCGGGCGATGCACACCCTGCAGCCGATCGGGATCTACACGATCCCCGAGGTCAGCTTCGTCGGGCAGACCGAGGACGAGCTGACCACCGCCAAGATCCCGTTCGAGGTCGGCCTCGCCCGGTACCGGGAGCTGGCCCGCGGCCAGATCATCGGGGACTCGTACGGCATGCTGAAGCTGCTCGTGTCGCCCGAGGACCGGCGGTTGCTGGGGGTGCACATCTTCGGTACGGGGGCGACCGAGCTGGTGCATATCGGGCAGACCGTGATGGGCTGCAACGGAACGATCGACTACCTGGTCGACGCGGTGTTCAACTACCCGACGCTCGCGGAGTCGTACAAGGTCGCCGCGCTGGACGCGATGAACAAGATGCGCCACATCGACCGCCTGAACGGGTGACCCGCGCCCCCGGAGCGCCATAGGCGTGACTTTGGCGGGGGTGGGGCCTGCTCACCTCGCCATAGGCGTGACTTTGGTGGGCGTGGGGCCTGCTCACTTCGCCATAGGCGTGACTTTGGTGGGCGTGGGGCCTGCTCACTTCGCCATAGGCGTGACTTTGGCGGGCGTGGGGCCCGCTTACCTCGCCATAGGCGTGACTTTGGCGAGGGTGAGAGCCGTCCACCCCTCAGAGGCGGGACCTTTGCGGGGGTGTCGCGGGGCAACGGTGGCTGGATGTGCACCTCGCGGCCCGGTTGGTGGCGGACGGTGTCAGGAGCGGCCGAGGGGCCGAGGTAGGCTCGGGCCCGTCCGCGTCGGTGCTCAGGGGGTGCGATGACCGCTGTCCGGGTCGCTGTCGCCGCCCTGCTCGGGGCGGTGTTCGCCCTGCTCGGGGCTGCCCCCGTGGCCGCGCACACGGTCGGCGGCGTGGGCGCCACCAACTTCCGCACGACGTTGTCCGGGCTGTCCCCGGCGGCGCCGGGGATCACCCTGCGGGTGATCGAGAACGGCAGCCGGTTGGAGCTGTCCAACACCACCGGTACGGACGTGATCGTGCGCGGGTACGCCGACGAGCCGTACGCGCGGGTGGGCCCGGGCGGTGTGTTCGTCAACGACAACTCGCCCGCGCGGTACCTCAACGCCAACCGGTTCGGGTCGGTCAAGGTGCCCGCCGGCGTGGACCCGGAGAATCCGCCGACCTGGCGCAAGGTGGACAACGCGACCGTGTACCGCTGGCACGACCATCGCATCCACTGGATGGCCACCACGATGCCGCCCGCCGTGGCGGCCGCCCCGACCGAGCGCCACCTGATCAGCGAGTGGTCGGTGGTCCTCGACCTGGGCGACCGGCAGTTGACCGCCGAGGGCACGCTGGAGTGGGTGCCGGGACCCGACCCCGGGTGGTTCTTCGCGGCGGCGGTCGTTGCCGGCCTGCTGGTGCTCGGGGCGGCGTTCCTGCCCCGCCCGGCCCGCTGGCTCGGCGCGGCGGCGGCCGCGATGGTGGCGATCGACCTGGTCCACAGCGTCGGCATCGGGGTGATCGCGGCCGGGACCGTGCCCGAGCGGCTCGGCGCGGTGATCGGCTCGGATTTCACCCAGCTGCTCATCTGGATCATCGGCGGGCTCGGCGCGGTGCTGCTGCTGCGGGGGCACCTGCGCGCTACCTGGCTCACCGCCGTGGCCGGCATGCTCGTCGGCAGCATCTCCGGCCTGTCGGACCTGCCGACCCTGTGGCGCTCGTCCGCGCCGTCGGCCCTGCCCGCCGACCTGAACCGGGCCACCGTGGCGGTCGCCCTCGGCCTGGGCGTCGGCCTGCTGGTCGCCCTGCCGGTCGTGCTGCGCCGCCACGCCACCGCCCGCGCCGCGAACCCCACCGCGAACCCCGCCGCCCCGGCCGGTGTCGAGGTGGCGGAGGAGGTGGCGCCCGTGACCGCGGTCGAGCCCGAACGCACGTCCGAGGACCCCGGACGCGGGTCGACGGACAGCCCCGAAGACCAACCGGACGGGGAGCGGACCGGCGAGCCGGACAGAGAGCGGACCCGCGAGCCGGTCGGCGCTGGTGCGGTGCCCGGCGGGATCAGCCGGCGCAGCGCGGTGGGGCTGGTCGCCGCCGCGGGGGTGGGCGGCCTGGTGGGTGCCGCCGCGACCGTGAGCCTGCGCAGCGAGTCCGCAGCGGCGCCGAGTACCGGGGCGGCCGTGGTGCCGCTCAGCGACCTGGGTGCCCGGATCGTGCCGTTCCACGGGGCGCGCCAGGCGGGCATCGTCACGCCGCTACGGCAGCAGGCGCACGCCGTACTCGTAGCATTTGATCTTGAAAACGGGGTGGGGCGGGACGCGCTGCGCACCCTGCTGCGCGACTGGACCGCGGCGGCCGCGCGGCTCACCGCCGGGCTGCCGCTGGGGCCGGAGCACAGCACCGCCGCGCTGGGGCTGGGCGCGGCGAGCCTGACCGTCACGGTCGGGTTCGGCCCGAGCCTGTTCGGCAAGGCCGGGGTCGCCGCCAAGGACCGGCCCGACGCGCTCGCGCCGCTGCCCGCGTTCGCCAACGACGCGCTCGACCCCGCGCGCGGCGACGGGGACCTCGGCGTGATCGTCGCGGCCGACGACCCGAACGTGGTGTTCCAGGCGGTGCGCGCGCTGCAGGGCATCGCCCGGGGCACCGCGAAGCTGCGCTGGCAGCAGACCGGATTCGCGCGGGCGCGCGGCGCGTCCGGGGACGAGGGCGCCACGCTGCGCAACCTCATGGGCCAGATCGACGGTACGAACAACCCGAAGCCCGCCGACCCCGACTTCGACCGGCGCGTGTTCGTCGGCGACGAAGGGCCCGCGTGGCTGCGCGGCGGGTCGTACGTGGTGATCCGCCGCATCCGGATGCTGCTCGACGACTGGGACGCCCTCGCCGTCGACCGGCAGGAGAAGGTCATCGGCCGGCGCAAGGACACGGGCGCCCCGCTGTCGGGCGGCACCGAGTTCAGCCCCGTCGACCTGGGCGCGCGCGGCACGGACGGGCGGCTCGCCGTAGCGCCGGACGCGCACATCCGCCTCGCCGCCGCCGCGAGCAACGCGGGCGCGACCGTGCTGCGGCGGGGCTTCTCGTACGCCGACGGACTGCGCGACGACGGTACGCCGGACGCCGGCCTGCTGTTCCTCGCCTGGCAGGCCGACCCGCGCAAGGGCTTCATCCCGGTGCAGCAGCGGCTGGCCAACGGCGACGCGTTGAACCGGTTCATCCGGCACGAGGCGAGCGCGCTGTTCGCCATGCCACCGGGCGCCGTCGAGGGCCGTTACCTGGGACAGGAGCTGCTGGAACCGTGAGGACGACCATCCTGGCCCTGAGCGTCGCCGCGCTGCTCAGCCTGTCCGGCTGCGCGATCTGGGGGTCCGAGGGCGGCCCGGGCGGCTCGGGCATGAAGAAGCCCGTGCTCCAGCAGGGTGCCGGGGCGACGGCCGACGACGCGGTGGACGTCGTGGCCGGCGACGACGGCGTGCAGCGGGCCACGATCACGCTCACCGACGGGCTGCGGTTCAGCCCGTCCACCGTGCGGGCGCGGCCGGGTACGGTCGAGCTGACCTTCGTCAACAGCGGCGGCACCGCCCACGACATCGCCGTGCGGGACGCGGGCGCCACCGCGGACACCGGCAACCTCAACGGCGGTCAGCAGGGCACCGTACGGGTAACTGTGACGGCGCCCGGCCGGTACCCGTTCCCCTGCCTCTATCACGCCTCCAGCGGCATGGTCGGCACGCTCGTCATCGGTTAATTCGGTGTTCCTTTCCAGCCCGCGCTGGGAGGATGACTTTTCGTGTCTGCCGTACTAAAAGCCACGGGCCTCGTGAAGAACTACCGGCGCGGCCGCGCCGTGGACGGGGTCGACCTCGTCGTGGGCGACGGCGAACGGATCGGCCTGCTCGGGCCCAACGGCGCCGGCAAGACCACCACCCTGCTGATGTGTCTGGGCATGGTCACGCCCGATGCCGGCACGGTCGAGATCCTCGGCAGACGCCTGCCCAGGCGGCGGGCGTCGGCGATGTCCGAGGTCGGCTTCGCCGCCGGTTACCTGCCGCTGCCCAACGCCGTGCGGGTCAACGAGTACCTGCGCATGTTCGGCCGCCTCTACGGCCTGCGCCGGCCCGATGTCGCCACGCGCGAGGGCCTGGAGCGGTTCGGCATCGGTCACCTGGAGAAGGCCATGGGCACCGAGCTGTCCAGCGGCCAGAAGACGCTCGTCGGCATCATCAAGGCCACCCTGCACCGGCCGCGCCTGCTCGTGCTCGACGAGCCCACCGCGTCGCTGGACCCCGACGTCGCCCTGCGGGTGCGCACCGGGCTGGCCGAACTGAGCGCCGCCAACGGCACGGCCCTGCTGGTGACCAGCCACAACATGGCGGAGGTCGAGCGGCTGTGCGAGCGGGTGACATTCCTGTCGCGCGGGCGGGTGGTGGCCCACGGGACGCCCGAGGAGATCTCGCGGACGTTCGACCGCGACGGCCTTGAGGAGGTCTTCCTCCACCTGGCGGAGCTGCAGCACAAGAACTCGGAGGAGGTGCCCGCATGACCCGGGAGACGTATTCGCCGGTCGCGGCCAGCGCCTGGCGCATCCTGTCGGTCGCCAAGCGGCACTGGTACGTGATGCGGCGCAGCCCGCACCGCCTGTTCGACGTGGTGATGTGGCCCGCCGTCGACGTCATCCTGTTCGGCACGATCGGCCTGTTCGCGGCCAGCCGGGCGAACACGGCGTCGGCGCAGGTGGCCCTCTACCTGCTCGTCGGCGTGGTGCTCTGGCACGTGGTCTACCAGGCGCAGATCGCCCTGGCCACCGGCATGCTGGAGGAGACCTGGTCGCGCAGCGTGCTCAACCTGATGGTCACCCCGATGCGCGAATGGGAGTACGTGGCCGGAGTGGCGCTGTTCAGCCTGGTCAAGCTGACCGCCGCGCTGGGCGGCGTGGCTCTGGTCGCCTGGTCGCTGTACGCGTTCTCGGTCACCAGCCTGGGCCTGGGGCTGCTCCCGGTGGCCGCCCTGCTGCTGATCACCGGCTGGTCGATCGCGCTGTTCGTGACCGGCCTGGTGCTGCGCTTCGGGCAGGGCGCCGAGGCGTTGGCGTGGGGCATCCTGTTCATGGTGATGCCCCTGTCGGGGGTGTTCTACCCTGTCGACTCGCTGCCCGGCATCCTGCGGCCGATCGGCGAGGCGCTGCCGACCACGCACGCGTTCGCGGCCGGCCGCGCCATGGCGTTCGGCGAGGCCACGCCGTGGGGCGAGCTGGGCATCGCCGCGGCCGGCACCGCTGGGCTGCTGCTGGTCGGGCTCGGGTACGTCACCTGGATGCTGCGCGTCTTCCGCGCCCGGGGCTTCGTCACCCGGTACTCGTAGGACGGCGGGCCGTGGCGCCAGTGCGGCGCCACGGCCCACCTGTCACGCGGCGGCGTGCGCCAGCAGGCCGCCGGCGACCACGACGGGCACGGACAGCGTCTTGTAGCCCACGTCGTCGAAGAGCACGGTCATCCGGTCGCCCTCGTAGCCCAGCACCATCCCGGAACCCCACTCCTTGTGGTGCACGGTGGTGTTGAGGGCGAACGGGCGCTCGGTGTTCTCCGTCTCGGCCAGTTCCTCGGCGGCCGAGCCGTCGGCGCAGTTGTCGCAGTGCCCGCACGTGTCGGCCAGCTCCTCGCCGAAGTAGGCGAGCAGCAGGCGGGTGCGGCACGACTCGCTCTCCGCGTACGCGCGCATCATGTCGATGCGCGAGCGCGACACCGTGATGTGCCGCTCGGCGGCGGCCAGCGCCAGCAGGGCGGCCTCGGCCGGCTCCGGCGCGTGCGGCGGGACCCGCAGGTTGTTGCCGTCGACGACGAGGACCCCGATCTGCTCCAGCAGGGCCAGCAGCTGGGCGAGCTTGCGCTGGCCGAGGCCGGTGCGTTCGCGCAGCGCCGTGCGGGTGCTCGGCTTCTCCCGCAGCACGGCGGCGAGCGCCGCGATCTCCTCGGCGTCCGGGGCGCCGCCGGTGAAGTAACGCTGCAGGCTCACGTCCTCGCCGCGGTAGAGCAGGTAGGTGTCGGAGTGCTGCCCGTCGCGGCCCGCCCGGCCGATCTCCTGCAGGTAGCTGTCGGGGGAGTCCGGCAGCGCCAGGTGGATGATCCAGCGGATGTCGGGCTTGTCGATGCCCATGCCGAACGCCGACGTCGCCACCATGATGGGGATGCGGTCGTCGAGGAAGTCCTCGTGCCGCTTGGCGCGCGCGCCCGCGGCCATGGCGCCGTGGTAGGCCTGCGCCTCGTACCCCTTGGCGGTGAGCTTCTCGGCCGTCTCCTCGGCGGCGCGGCGCGTGGGCACGTAGATGATGCCGGTGCCCTTCACCCGGTCGAGCACGGCGAGCAGCCGCCGCCAGCGGTGCTCCTCGGTGGGACAGTGCACGGCCGTGAGCGTGAGGTTCGGCCGGTCCAGCCCCGAGATGATGGTCGCCGGGTCGGTGAGGCCCAGGCGCTCGACGATGTCCTCGCGCACGGGCGGCGACGCGGTCGCGGTGAGCGCCACGATCGTGGGCCGGCCCAGGTCGCGCAGGTAATGGCCCAGCGCCAGGTAGTCGGGGCGGAAGTCGTGGCCCCACGACGAGATGCAATGCGCCTCGTCGACCGCCACGAGCGACGGCCTCAGCTCGCGCACCTGAGCCCGGCGTTGCGGGTTGGCGAGCTGCTCCGGCGTGATGAACAGGAACTCCGCCGAGCCGTCGCGGATCGCCTCGATCGCCCGCTCCTGCTGGGCGGGCGTCTCCGCCGAACTGACGCGCACGCCGCGCAGCTTGGGGTTGTCGCGGCCGTTGAGGCCGGACAGCTGGTCGTGCTGCAACGCGAGCAGCGGCGAGATGACCACGGTCGGGCCGGGCAGCAGCGTGGCCGGCACCTGGTAGACGGCCGACTTGCCGGCGCCCGTGGGCAGCACGACGAGCGCGTCGCGGCGGCGCAGGAGCGCGCTCATCGCGGTGAGCTGCGCGGGGCGCAGCTCCTGCCAGCCGAAGTGTTCGCGCGCGGCCTGGGTGAGGCGCTTGCGCGCGGCGCGTGGCACGGCGTCGCGGCGGGACTTCGCGATGCGGGCGAAGCTCAGGGCGCGCATGAGGTTGGACAACATGTCGGGGACGCGCCGCTTGGTGGGGGGTGATTGCGATCTCATCGGAGGGCCAAGCTACCCGGCGGGTCCGACAGGCAAACGACGGGCATGTCAGTCGTCCCGTTCCGCGACCGCCTCGGTCGCCGCGGTCGGCGTCTGGGCCGCCTCCCGCTTGGCCTTCTCCGCGGCGGCGGCCTTCTCGTCGGCCGGGCCGGGCGCCTGGCGCAGCAGCACGTACGGCTCGGCCTCGGCCGGCAGGCCCGCCTCGATGGCTCGGCGGCGGTGCAGTTCCGCGTCGAACTCCGCGCCCAGCAGCAGCGCCACGTTGGACAGCCACAGCCAGATGAGGAACACGATGACCGCGCCGACCGTCCCGTACGTCTTGTTGTAGTTGCCGAACTGGCCCACGTAGAACCCGAACCCGGCGGAGACGGCGACGAAGACGAGGACCGCGAGCACCGTGCCCGGCGTGATCCACCGCCAGCCGCCCTGCCGCGCGTTCGGCGCGGCCCAGTAGAGCAGGTCGAACAGCAACGCCACCGCGACGACGAGGACGGGCCACTTGATGACGTCGAAGAGCTCGACCGTGCCGGGGGAGATGCCGAGCAGGTCGCCCGTCCAGTGCGCCAGCCGGCCGGTGAAGATGACCGTGAGCGCGCTCGCGGCCAGCAGCAGGCCGGTGAGCGCGGTGACGAGAATGCGGATCGGCAGCGTCTTCCACAGCGGCCGGCCCTCCGGCACGTCGTAGATCGCGTTCGCGGCCCGCATGAACGCCGCGATGTAGGACGACGCCGACCAGAACGCCACGATGACACCGACGATGGCGAGGACGCCCGCCACGCCCTGGTCGCGGCGGATGCCCGCGATGCCGGTGGTGAGGAACTCGCGCAGCGGCCCCGGGGTCATGTCCTCGATGTTGTCGAGGACCTCCTGGGTCGTGCCGCCGCCGAGCAGGCCCAGCAGGGAGACCAGCACCAGCATGCCGGGGAAGATGGACTGGATGCCGTAGTACGTGAGCGCGGCGGCCCGGTCGGTGAGGTCGTCGTTCCAGAACTCGAGGATGGTGCGCCGGAACGCGTGCCACCAGGAGCGGGCCGACAGCTCCCGGGGGCGGCGCGGGCCGCGGTCGAGCAGCCGGGCGAGGGCACGCTGGCGGGCCCGCAGTGGAAGTCCCGCACTGTCCTGCGTGTCGGGCATGGCCGCCTCCTGGCGCTGCGAGCGTCGCGACACGAGGTGGGTACCCGGTCACCGTCGGAGCCAACCGTATCGGCCCGCGCGGCGACTGTCCTTCGTGGATCTCCGGCGGTTCGCGTCGTCAGGGCGACCGAACCGCCGGAGACCGCCGTCAGGTCGCCAGCGCGTCCCGGACCGTGGCGGGCGGGCCGATGACGACGAGGACGCTGCGGTCCTCCAGCATCCGCGCGGAGCCGGCGCCGACGACGCTCAGCTGGCCGGTGGCCTCCGGGCCGGTGATGGCCAGGGCCTTCGAGCTGCAGAAGACCGTGAGCGTACCGACGCCCTTGATCTTGAGTTCGGCCGTGTTGGCGGCGCCGAGCGCGGCGGCCGCCTTGGCGGGCAGGCCCTTGAGGTCGGCACCGGCCGCGCCGTCGGCGGGGGCGTCGGCGTTGACGGTCGTCAGCTTGGCCTTGCCGTCCCGGTCGTGCCCGCTCACCGCGCACTTGCCCGGGGTGAGGTAGACGGCCAGCTCGATCTTCGGGCCGCCCACCACCGCGAGCGGCGGCATGGCGACGGGAGCCGAGGTCTGCACCAGCTGCGGCGGCACGGGCACGGCCGTCAGCTCGGCGATCGAGGTGGGCTCCGGAACGCTGGACTCGTCGGCGGCCTTGAACAACGAGCACCCGCTGAGCGCGGCGGCCGCGACCGTACCGATCACGGCGAGGGAGGTGAGGCGGGAACGCATGAAAAAGGAGGGTAGGTGAGCTGCCGGGCCCCGTCGACCTGGCGTGAAAGCTTCACGACCCCGCCCCGACGTGTCGAGTCCCCGACAACGGGGCGGCGCGGGGCACGCTACCGCTGCTCGCGGCTGTCTTGTTGTCGCGAGCGTCCGGCATGATGTGCGGCGTGGCAGACGACCAGCAGATCCCGGCCGGCCCGAGCGCCGCGCCGACGAGCACCCCGACGCCCCCCGTCGCGGCGGCGCGCGCGTCCGTGAGCGTGCCCGCCCAGCGCGCGCCCGTCGCGGCGTACCAGGCGACCGAGCGGGTGCGCATCGGTCGCGGGGCGGGCAACGACATCGCGCTGGCCGACCTCGCGGTCTCCCGGCGGCACGCCGAGCTGCGCCGGGTCGGCGACGCGTACGAGGTCGTGGACCTCGGCAGCAGCAACGGCATATTCCACAACGGACAGCGCGTCCCCCGCGCCCGCCTGACCCCGGGCGACCGCATCTCCATCGGCCGTCACCAGCTCATCTTCGACGGCCAGCGGCTGCACGAGTTCGTCGACACCGGCCCGGTGTCGCTCGCCGCGCAGGACCTCACCGTGCAGGTCGGCAAGACCGTGCTGCTCGACGACGTGAGCTTCACGCTGCGCCAGGGCGCCCTGCTGGCCGTGGTCGGCCCGAGCGGCTGCGGCAAGTCGACCCTGGTCAAAGCCGTGACCGGCCTGCGGCCCGCGACGCTGGGCCAGGTCCAGTACGACGGCCGCGACCTGTACGACAACTACGCCGAGCTGCGCTACCGCATCGGCATGGTGCCCCAGGACGACGTGCTGCACCGCCAGCTGACCGTCCGCCGCGCGCTGCGCTACGCGGCCGCCCTGCGGTTCGCCGACGACGTGCCCCGCCGCGAGCGGTGGAAGCGGGTCGACGAGGTCATCCACACCCTTGACCTGGACGGCCGCGCCAAGCAGCGCATCGACACCCTGTCGGGTGGCCAGCGCAAGCGCGTCTCCGTGGCGCTGGAGCTGCTCACCGAGCCGTCGCTGCTGTTCCTCGACGAGCCCACCTCCGGCCTGGACCCCTCCCTGGACAAGGAGGTCATGCAGGAGCTGCGTGAGCTGGCCGACCGGGGCCGCACGGTCGTCGTGGTCACCCACAACGTGCTGCACCTGGACCTGTGCGACCGGGTGCTGGTGATGTGCCTGGGCGGGCGGATGGGCTACTTCGGCCCGCCGAGCGAGCTGCTCAGCTTCTTCCAGGCCAAGGACTACGCGGACGTCTTCACCAAGGTCACCGACGAGGGCGAGAAGTGGGCCCGGATCTTCCGCGACTCGGAGCACTACCGGCGCTACGTCAGCGAGCCGGCCGCCGAGCTGGCCCAGGCGGCCGCGCAGCGCGCCGCCGCCCCGGCCCCCACCTACGCGCCGCCGCCGGCCGTCGCGCCCGTCCCACCGCCGGCGCCGGCGCAGGCCGCCGACGACGCGCCCGACGTGAACCCCACGGCGACCTTCACGGTGCCGCCGGCGGCGACGTCGCCCCAACCCGCGCCACCCGGACCGGCACCCCAGGTCGCGCCGCCGGCCTATCCCGTCCCGCCGCCGTCGGCCCCGCACCAGACGCACCCCGCCGGGGCGCCGCTGGGCTCGCTGCCGCTGCGCGCCCGCGCGCGGCACCCCTCGGCGCCCATCCGGCAGTACTTCACGCTCTGCCTGCGGATGCTCTCGGTGATCATCTCCGACCGTGGGTACGCCCTGTTCCTGCTCGGCCTGCCGCTCGCCCTGGCGCTGCTCACCCACGCCGTGCCCGGCGAGTTCGGCCTGGCGGCGCCACCGCCGACCGTGCGGGTGAGCCTCGAAGCGCAGCGACTGCTCGTGGTCCTCGTGGTGGGTGCGGCGTTCCTCGGCATCGCGGTGTCGATCCGCGAGATCGTCAACGAGTCGTCGATCTACCGGCGCGAGCGCGCGGCCGGCCTGCTGCCGGCGGCGTACCTGGCGTCGAAGCTCACCGTGCTCGGCCTGATCAACATCATCCAGGTCATCCTGTTCGTGTACCTGTCGGTGCTGGGCCGGGGCGGCCCGAGCCAGTCGCTCGTGCTGAAGCCGCCGATGGTCGAGATCACCGTCGTGGTGGCCCTCGTGGCGATCACCTCGACGGTCATGGGTCTGGCGATCAGCGCCCTCGTCCGCACGTCCGAGCAGACCACGCCGATCCTGGTCGTCCTCGTCATGGCCCAGCTGGTCCTGTCCGGCGGGCTGTTCGAGCTGCAGGGCGAGAAGGTCCTGCAGGTCATCTCGACGATCGCGCCGACGCGGTGGGGTTTCGCGGCCGGCGCCTCGACGGTCGACATGCAGAAGCTGGTGCCGTTCCTCAAGGATTCACTGTGGGATCCGACGCCCAGCGCCTGGTGGCGTTCCGTGCTGGTGATGCTCGGTCAGATCGCGATCCTCGTGGTCGCGGCCCGCATCGCCATGCGGCGCCTGGAGCCCGGCCGGCAGTGACCGGCCACCTGGTGAGGGCCCGCCCGCGGGTCCTCACCAGGTGAAGCTCCTGGGCCAGGTCGCCTTCGCCAGCGCGTTGAGGCCCTCCGCGTTGGGGTGGAAGAAGTCGAACGCGGTCAGCATGTTCAGCCCGAAGCGCACCCGGTGCGCCGCCCCGCCGTCGTACCTGCAGTGCCTGCCGTACGCCTTGCAGGCCGCCGCAAGCGCCTTGTTGTACGCGTTCACCCGCGCCCGGAACGCCGCCCGCCGGTCCTTGGCCGCCTTGGTCATGGACGTCGGGTCGGCCAGCAGTGACGGGCAGATGCGCCCGTTCCACACGTCGGTCACCAGCTCGCGGCCGTGCCCGAGCTGCCACACGCGGTAGATGTCCGGGATGCTGACGACGAGGACCCGCGCGCGCGGCAGGTCGCGCTTGATGGTGCGCAGCGCGTCGTCGACCTGGGCGCGGAACGTCGCCACCGGGGTCATGTCCCCGATCGAGGGTCGGCACGCGTCGTTGGCGCCGATCTGCAGGGTCACGTACTGCGGCTCGGCCTCCACCGCCCGGGCGGCCTGGCTCGCGAGGTCGGCGGCGCGGGCCTTCGGCTGGGCGAAGTTGTAGGTCTGGTCGCGGATGTCGGCGCCGACGCTGAGCAGGCGTCGGTAGTGGCTGTCGACCTGCGAGCCCGTCCCGGTCGACCACGAGTTCCGCTCGCAGGAGGCCGGCAGCAGGCACGAGCCGAATCCCGTACTCAGGGAATCGCCGAGCGCGGCGATGGAGGTCGGCAGGTTGCCGGAGGGCCGGGGGATCGACTCGCCGCCCGGGTTCGCCCCCGCCGTGCGGGGGCGGCAGCCGGAGGTGGCGACCAGGCACAGGATCACCAGAGCGAGCACGGGCCAGCGTCGGGACATGCGAGCCTCCGTCGAATCGCGACGACGTAGTCACTCTACGTCCCACTGTCGCCCGACGGGGTGAGCCGCTCGTCTCGATTGACGCCTTAACGCCTGTCGTGCGCGGCTTTCGGCCGCGTCAGCCGGCCTTACTCATGGCGTTCAATCGGCTAATTCCGCCCTGGCCGGTCCGCTTTCGAGCTCAGCGCGATAAGATCTTGTGTCCTTCATGGACTGTCGGGATTCGACAGCGGCGTGGGGTGCCCGCGGGCTGCGGCGTACTGCATGATGGCGACGACGACGGCTGGGAGGGGGGTCCGTGCCGGAGCGATTGCTGCTGGGCCTCTACGCGACCTGGATGATGGCCCTCGGCATAGTCTTCTATGTCCGCCCCGAGCAGAGTCTGATCATCTGGGGCGCGATCGGCGTGTCGAGCGCGGCGGCCATCGTCGTGGGAGCCTGGCGCAACCGGGCGCGGCACAAGCTGCCGTGGCTGCTGCTCGCGGCCGGCATGCTGACCTTCGTCACCGGCGACACGCTGTACAACGTCTTCACCGACTACCTCGACGTGGCCGACCCCTCGCCCGGCCTGCCCGACGTGTTCTACCTGGCCGTGTACCCGCTCATCTTCATGGGCCTGATGAGCCTGACCCGGTCGAGCATGAGCCGCCCGGACCGGGCGGGGGCGCTGGACGCGCTCATCATCACGGTCGGCCTCGCCATGCTGTCCTGGATCTATCTCATCCAGCCGTACGTGTCGAAGTTCCCCGACCGGCCGTTGGAAAGCGCGATCTCCATCGCGTACCCGCTCGGCGATATCCTCGTGCTCGCCTCCGTGGTCCGGATGATCACGACGGTGCGGCGGTCCGCCGCGCTCGTGCTGCTCGCCCTCGGCACGCTCGGGCTGCTCATCGCGGACGTGTTCTACGGCGTGGCCGAGCTGCGGGGCGTCTGGACGGTCGGCAGCAGCCCGGTCGACATCGGCTGGATCGTGCTGTACGCGACGTGGGGCGCGGCGGCCCTGGTGCCGTCGATGGCGCAGCTGACCGAGCCGCGCGTGGTGCAGCACCACGACATCGGCTGGCTGCGCCTCACCCTCATCGGCCTGTCGTCGCTGGCCGCCCCCGCCGTGCTGCTGGTGGAGGCGTTCACCAACAAGGAGAATCCCGGCTCGGCGCCGCACGCCGCCGTCATCGGCTTCTTCAGCATCACCCTGTTCCTGCTGGTCATCGGCCGCCTCGGTGGCGTCGTGGCGATGCACCGCCAGGCCCTGGCCCGCGAGCGGGCGCTGCGCCAGGCGGGCGCCGCGCTCGTGGCGGTGACGGAGCCCGCGGGCGTCACCGCGTCCGTGAAGCGGGCGGTGGCGCAGCTGCTGCCGCCCGGCACGGACCACCGGGTGCTGCTCGTGCGGGAGCCGACCGAGGCGGCCCGCGACGAACCGCTCGCCATCGAGGGGCCGCGCCCGGCCGGGTGGTCCCGCGACGTGTGGCCGTCCGGCCCGCCGCCCGGGCGCGGGGCGGTCTCGGTCTACCGGCGCGGTCTGGACCCGCCGATCGCGATCCATCTGGGGTACTTCGACGTCGCGTTGCAGTGCCCGCTCACCCTCGACGACGGCCCGGGCGGCGACCCCCGGGTCGTCGGCATGCTGTACGTGGCGGCCGACGAGGCGGCGCTCGCGCACCTGCCGCGCTCGATCGAGGTGCTGGCGTCGCAGGCCGCCCTCGCGCTGGAGCGGCTGACCCTCACCGCCGAGATCCACAGCCGCGACAGCGAGGAGTACTTCCGCACGCTGGTGCAGAACATGGCCGACGTGATCCTGATCTCCAACGAGAACGGCGTCGTGCGCTACGCGAGCCCGTCGGCGACGAGCATCTTCGGCACGGTCCAGCTGACCGGCGCCTACCTCGACGAGCTGGTCAACCCGGACGACAAGGGCCGGGTACGCCGGGCGTTGCAGCTGATCCGGATGGGCGCGGAGCGCAGCGAGACGGACGACTGGCAGGTGCTGCACACGGACGGCAGCCAACTGCTCGTGGAGGCGTCGGCCCGCAACCTCACCACCGACCCGACCGTGCGCGGCATCGTGTTCACGCTGCGCAACGTGACCGACCGGCGGCTGCTGGAGCGCGAGCTCATGCACCGGGCCTTCCACGACTCGCTCACGAGCCTGGCCAACCGGGTGCTGTTCGCCGACCGGGTCCACCAGGCGGTGGGCCGGGCCAACAGCACCGATCCGGCGGTCGTGGGCGTGCTCTTCATCGACCTGGACGATTTCAAGATCGTCAACGACACGCTGGGTCACGAGGTCGGTGACCGGCTGCTCATCGCGGTGGGCCGCCGCCTGCAGTTGCAGCTGCGCCCGCACGACACCGTGGCCCGCCTGGGTGGCGACGAGTTCGCCGTACTCATCGGCGACGGCGCCGACGTGTCACAGGTGGAGTACGTCGCCGAGCGGCTCTCCGCGGCCCTGCGCCAGCCCTTCCAGCTCGGCGGCGACCACGTGAACGTGAGCGCCAGCCTGGGCCTGGCCACGACGACGGAGGCGGCCACCGCGGAGGACCTGCTCCGGCAGGCCGACCTCGCGCTGTACGTCGCCAAGGGCGCCGGCAAGGGCCAGTGGCGCCGCTACCAGGCGGACCTGCACCTGGCCGTGCTCAACCGGCTGGAGCTGCGCGCCGCGCTGGACCAGGCGGTCGTCGACGGCGACTTCACCCTGCGGTACCAGCCGATCGTGGAGCTGGAGACCGGGGCGCCGGCCGGGTTCGAGGCGCTGATCCGGTGGACGCACCGCAGCCGGGGCCTCATCCCGCCGGGGGACTTCATCGAGGTGGCCGAGGAGAGCGGGCTGATCGTGCCGATCGGCACCTGGGTCATGCACAACGCGATGGCGCAGGCCGCCCAGTGGCACCGCGACTGGGCCGACGGCACCCCGCCCTACGTCAGCGTCAACGTGTCCGTGCGGCAGGTGCGCAACGCGGGCTTCGCCGAGCAGGTCCACCGGGGCCTGGCCGCCTCCGGCCTGCCGCCCGGCGCGCTCGTCCTGGAGATCACGGAGAGCCTGCTGCTGCGCGACGACGAGCAGGTCTGGAAGGACCTGGCCGCGCTGCGCGAGATCGGCGTACGGGTGGCCATCGACGATTTCGGCACCGGGTACTCGTCGCTGAGCTACCTGCGGCACGTCCCGGCCGACGTCCTCAAGATCGACCGTTCCTTCATCGACACCATGTCCACGTCGGAGCAGCAGCGGGCCCTCGTCGACGCCATCGTCCGGCTGGCCCACACGCTCGGGCTGCAGGTGGTCGCCGAGGGCGTGGAGCACCCGTCCGACCGCGTCCTGCTGCAGGCGATGGGATGCCGGCTCGGGCAGGGCTACCTGTTCTCGAAGCCGCTGAGCTTCCCGGACGCCGTGGCCTGGCTGCGGCAACGCGGTCCGGGTTGAGATCCGTACCAAGAGCGAGGAGAACCGCGTGCCTCATCTTCCCCCGACTCTCGTCCCCACCGCCCGACCGGCTCCGGCCTGGACCGACCTGGCGCGGTTACGCACAACGAGCCCGATGTACGACGCGGTGATCGATGAGATCGACGGGCGCCGCATTCGCGTCGGCGACGACTGGCTCGTCGACTACGCCTCCTGCAACTACCTCGGCCTCGATCTGGACGAGGAGGTCATGGCGGCGATCCCCGCCGAGGTGCGCCGGTGGGGCACCCATCCGAGCTGGTCGCGCCTGCTGGGCAACCCGGCCCTGTACCCGCGGATCGAGGAGCGCACGGCGGCGCTGCTGGGCGCGCCGGACGTCCTCGTCCTGCCCACGATCACGCACATCCACCTGTCGGTCATCCCGGCGCTGGCCGGGCGGGGCACGATCCTGCTGGAGTCGCAGGCGCACAAGACGATCTACGACGGCACGGTGATGGCGCGCTCCCTGGGCGCCACCACCCGGCGGTTCCGCACCGGTGACCTGGACCAGCTGGCCGATCTGCTGCGCGCCGCGCCGACGGACGAGCCCCGCCTGGTCTGCGTCGACGGGGTCAACAGCATGACCGGCAACCTGCCGGACCTGCCCCGGATGGCGGAGCTGTGCCGCGCGGTGGGGGCGCTGCTCTACGTGGACGACGCGCACGGCTTCGGCGTGGTGGGCGAGCGGCACCCCGACGAGACGTCGCCGTACGGTCGGCGGGGCAACTCGGTCGTGCGCCACCTGGGGGAGACCTACGACGACGTCGTGCTCGTGGGCGGCTTCTCCAAGGCGTACTCGTCGCTGCTGGCGTTCCTCGCGCTGCCCACCCGCCTGAAGGACCACCTGAAGGTCGCCGCGGCGCCCTACCTCTACTCGGGCCCCTCGCCGGTCGCGTCCCTGGCCACGGTGCTGGCGGGGCTGGAGGTCAACGACCGCCGGGGCGACCTCCTGCGCGCCCACCTGTGGGCGCTCACCGACCGGGTGCTCCGGCACGCGCGAAGCCTGGGACTGGCCACCCCGAACCGCAGCGGGCTGCCCATCATCGAACTTCCGCTGGCCCCGGGCGCTGACCTGGCCGCGACGTCGCGCATACTGTGGCGGCGCGGCGTCTACGTGACCCTGGCGGCCTATCCGCTGGTGCCCCAGGACCAGGTGGGCATCCGGCTGCAGCTCACGGCGGCACACACGGTCGCGCAGGTTGACCAGCTCAACGCGGTGATCTCGGAGTTGGTCGCGGAGGGCCAGCTGCGGGTCGAGCCGGAATGACCCCCGTCACGTACGCGGGCACAGTGCTTCGTGTAGAGTTCAGCTGGTTTTTTCGTATGTGGTTTACCTCCCGCATCCGGCGGGACGGCTGTGTCGCCTCCTTCTCGGAAGGCGGAGCCGCTGTTCGAAACAGGCCAGCGGTCGCGTACGTGCGCGATCATCCCGATTCCAGCCACCTATGAAGGAGTTTTCAGATGGCTCAGGGAACCGTGAAGTGGTTCAACCCCGACAAGGGCTTCGGGTTCATCACCGTTGACGGCGGCGGCGCCGACGTCTTCGTCCACTTCACCGCCATCCAGTCCAACGGCTTCCGCACGCTGGAGGAGAACCAGCGCGTGGAGTTCAACATCACGCAGGGCCCGAAGGGTCCGCAGGCCGAGGCGGTCCGCGCGCTCTGACCTGGCGTCGAAGAAGCCCCGCACCCGAGCCTCGGGTGCGGGGCTTCTTCGTGTCCAGCCCTGCGGGTTCGTGTCTAGCCCTGCGGGCGGAAGATCACCGTGGGGGCGTCGGCCAGCACGGACGAGCTGGACCTGGCCTCGGCCGTCGGGGCACGGTCCGCGGGGACGATCTCCACGCCCGGGTGCAGGCGCACGGTGTCGAAGGCACCCAGGGCGTACGGGTGACCGCGTTCGAGGCGCACCTGCTCCGCCGGGGCGTCCGGCCCCGTACGGGTGAGGATCGTGGTCCCGTTGGTGCTGCTGTCCACCGCGCTGAGCGTGCCGTCGGCGCCCATCTCGAGCACCACGTGCGCCCGGCTGATCTCCCGGGCGGCGTCCCCGGACAGCCACGGCCCCAGCTCCACGCTCTCGGGGTCGTCCGGGGCCCGCCCGACCGGGACGGGGCGACCGGCCCGGACGGCGAAGCGGGCCCGCACGGCCCCGTCCACGACCGCCACCATGACCGCGGCGGGCGGCCGAGGGCCGAGCCCGGCCAGGGGGACGTCGTGGCGCGGGCAACTGGGCACGCCGACGCGCAGGCGCGGTACGGGCTGCTGCAGGGCGCGGCGCGGCCCGAAGCTGGGGCAGTCCTCGCGGTCGCAGCGCCACAGCCGCGACAACAGCGCGGCGCCGGCCCCCTCGGGGGTCGTGGGTCGCCCGGCCCCGGCCGGGGCGACGATGCGGGCGCCGCCCGCGTGCGGTTGCAGCCGCAGCACCCGGTCGGCGCGGTGGATCACCCACGGGTGCCGGTCGGCGAACCCGTCCAGCGGGTACGGGGTGATGACCGGCAGGCCGGTGAGCCCGGCGACCTCCGGGACCCGGTCGCCCAGGTCCGGGACGACCTCGATGAGCCCGTCGTCGGCCCAGCGGCCGAGCACCATGCGTTCCTTGGACGTGATGTCCGCGTCGCCGAGCAGGGCGCGCGGGGCGACCGGGTAGAGCGCGCTCCCGTCCTCGCCGGTCAGCGCGGCGAGCGCGTCCACGGCCATGCCGACGCGCAGCAGGTTGACCGGGCGCCCGCCGTCCAGGTCGGCGTACCCGGCCACGGCGGCCAGGTCGATCACGGCGGCCGCCAGCGTGGCGTCCGTCGTGAGGCGCTTCTCGATGGCGTCCAGCACACCGGTCACCGCGAACCGCATTCTCCACCTCCAGGCCCGTGAGCGAGCGACGCGGGCGAGGGGTCAGTATGCCCCGCGGCTCGCCACGACCGCCCCCACGGTGCGCCAAAGGATCACCATATCGGCGGCGAGCGACCAGTTCTCCACGTAGTAGAGGTCGAGCCGGATGCCGTCCTCGAAGCTGAGGTCGGAGCGGCCGCTGACCTGCCACAGGCCCGTCATGCCCGGCTTGACGAGCAGCCGGCGGGCGATGTCCTGGTCGTAGCGGGCGACCTCGGTGGGCAGCGGCGGGCGCGGCCCGACCAGGCTCATGTGGCCGAACAGCACGTTGAACAGCTGCGGCAGCTCGTCGAGCGACCACCGGCGCAGCACCTTGCCGACCTTTGTCACACGCGGGTCGTCGCGCATCTTGAACAGCAGGCCGTCGGTCTCGTTCTTCTTCTGCAGGTCGGCGAGGCGCTTCTCGGCGTCGACCACCATGGAGCGGAACTTGTAGACGCTGAATTCCTTGCCGCCGATGCCGACGCGCTTCTGCTTGTAGATGACCGGGCCGCGGCTGGTCAGCTTGACGGCCAGCGCGAGGGCGATGAGCGCGGGCGAGGCGAGCAGCACGACCAGCGCCGCGACGCTGCGGTCGAACGCGCCCTTGAGGACCTTGCGCCCGCCGGAGAACTCCGGGGCCTCCACGTGGATGAGCGGCAGGCCCGCGATCGGCCGGGTGTGGATGCGCGGGCCGGCCACGTCGGTGAGGGCGGGCGCGAGCACCAGGTCGATGTCCGTGCTCTCCAGCTGCCAGCCCAGCCGGCGCAGGCGCCGGCCGGTCAGCTCGCCGGCCGCGGTGACCGCGATCGTGTCGGCGCCGATGGCGCGGGCCGACTCGATGATGGTGCGGAAGGAGCCGACCACCGGTACGCCGTTGAGGTGCTGGGCGACCGGGGCGACCAGCGAGTCCGGGATGCACGCCCCGACGACCGTGTAGCCGGCCAGCGGCTCGCTGCGCAGCTGCTCGACCAGGTCGAGCACGTGCGAGGCGTCGCCCACCACGAGCACGCGGCGCGACCAGCCGCGGTTGCGCCGCCGGCGGCGGTGCAGCGACTTGCGGGCGATGAACCGGCCGCTGGCCAGCCCCGCGGTGCCGACGGCGAACGTGATGCCGAGGAAGCCGCGGGAGATGCCGACGTCGGCGAGGTAGGCGATGATGGCGACCGAGCCGGCGAGCTTGAGGCTCGCGGAGACGACACGTCGGTACTCGTCCGCGCCGAACCCGATGACGTGGTCGTCGTAGGCGCGGCTCAGCCGCAGGGCGGCGAGCCAGACGACGAACAGGATGGCGGCCACGGCCGCGTACGGGATCTTCGAGCCCAGCGCGGGCTGGCCCTGGAAGCGGGCCAGGTAACCACCGATGACGGCGAGCGCGACCACGGTCGTGTCGACGATGGTCAGCGTGCGCTGGTAGGCCCGGATCTGCGTCCGGACGGGGACGACGCGGACACGCGCGATCGCCGACGCCGGGGGAGTGGGTACCGACGTCGTCCGCGGTGCGTTCGACGTGAGCGTCGCCAAGGTCGGTGGCCTCCTAGGCGCGGCGCGAGCATGAGTTTGCGGTGCCATTGTGGCCCACACGACTGTACGGACCAGATAACCGACGGATACGCGACGCAACCGCCGGTACGCCGGTTCGGCGGGTTGCGCCTCGTCTACCAGCGGTTGTGTACGTGCGGGGCGATCAACTCGTTGTACGTTTCAGTAACCGAACGACGGAATTCGTCCGTCGTCGGGGGAAGATCGGCCGCTGCGGCGTTCGCGGCCGCCTGGGGGGGATTGCGTGCCCCGGGGATGACGACCGACACGCCCTCCTGGTCGAGGATCCAGCGCAGCGCGACCTGCGCGAGGGTGGGCCCGGGCGACGCGGCGGCGAGCCGGCGCACCGCGGCCAGACCGACCTCGAACGGTACGCCCGAGAATGTCTCGCCCACGTCGAACGCCTCGCCGTGCCGGTTGAACGACCGGTGGTCGTCGGGGGCGAACGTGGTGTGCTCGTCGTAGCGACCCGACAGCAGCCCGCTGGCCAGCGGGACGCGCGCGATGATGCCGACGCCGGCCGCCGCCGCGGCGGGAAGCACCCGCTCCAGCGGCTTGAGGCGCAGCATGTTGAGGATGATCTGGACGGTTGCCACGCCGGGTCGGGCGATGGCCGTCAGCGCCTCGTCGCACGTCTCGACGCTGACCCCGTAGGCCCGCACGCGCTGTTCGGCCACGAGGGTGTCGAGGGCGTCGAAGACCGCGTCCGTGCTGAACACCGGCGTGGGTGGACAGTGCAGCTGCACCAGGTCGAGCACGTCGACGCCGAGGTTGGCGCGCGAGCGGTCGGTCCAGGCGCGGAAGTTGTCGAGCTGGTAGGCCGAGGGCTCCTGGGCGACGCGGCGGCCCATCTTGGTGGCGACCGTGAGCGGCACGTCGCGGCGCTCGCGCAGCAGCCGCGCGATGACGCGCTCGCTGCGGCCGTCGCCGTACACGTCGGCCGTGTCGATGAAGGTCGTGCCGGCGTCGACGGCGGCGTTCAGTGTGGCCAGCGCGTCGGCCTCGCTCACCTCGCCCCAGTCGGCGCCGAGCTGCCACGCGCCGAGGCCGACCTCCCCGACGACAGCGCCGGTGCGACCAAGTTGGCGAGTACGCATGCCGGCAGCCTACCGATCATGTCAGTGTGCGCCGCATCACCCCGGTCGGGAAAAGTCAATTCGCATTTCGGACTTTACGCCATAGTCAAGAAGGGGCAAAAGCCATATAAGCATTCACCCTTGGGATTACCATCGTCCGTTCGGTTGATGTCACTAAAGACGAATGGTTAGACTGCATTCGCTGCATGGACTGCGATGGCCGAGCGAACCGGCTAGCGAATGTCGAAGGAGCCCCACCTATGTCTGAAACCGTGACCCACAAGGTGACCACAGCGGACACTCTCCCGATCATCAGTGAGCGTCAGCTCGATGATGTCGACGGCCCGGCCCTTCTTCGGCTCTTCAGTGGACTGCCCGCCA